>PGXP01000041.1 GCA_002839205.1 Spirochaetae bacterium HGW-Spirochaetae-9 | reverse complement strand
GCCCGCCGACGTGGCGAGGGCCTCAATCACCTGAGCCCGAGAGGAAAGACAGATCGGCTGTGGCCGCCCAGCCCGCACCGGCCATGACGACGGGAATCGTAACGCCGATCACGGCATGAGCGATCATGAGGCCCTGGTGGGCTTCATGGTCGCCGCGCCGAAGCGCGTCCGAGGACATCACGCCGATCAAGATCTGGCTGGCCATGAGAGCCGCGTGGGTTATGAAGCCCGCCAGGTGGATATCGGCGGAAAGACTGCGCTCGCCTGTGGGCAGCTTCATCGAGAGTCCCGTTATCGCGTTCCCGAGGTAGAGCGTCTCTCCGGCGGACAGGAATCCCACATGAAGCCAGCGGAGCAGTTGCCCATCTTCCCACAAGGGGCCAAGCTGGGCGGCGATCGCCGCGCTGTTGTCCTCATCGATTCCCAGGCTGTCCCGGATTTCGTGGCCGCGATTCATGAGGTCCAGGGCGCGGGCCGCCCCAAGGGCTCCGGCCGTGAAGAGAAGGCCTGTCGAAGTCCAGCCGGCGACCATGTGATAGTTCAGCTTGCCGGGAAAATCGAGGAAGGATGTATGGGTTTCCTGGGAGGGCGAAGTGATGGCATCCTGGGCTGCAACTCCAGCTCCAGCTCCAGCCAAAACGAGCAGAGCGAGAAGAAGCGCTGTGGTTTTCATGCCTCTGATTATAAACCGATTCCGGCAAAAGTCACCGGTCTTCGATCCAGTACACTTCTGAGAATGGCCTCACCGCGCAGACAGCGTGATGGATACGATCTGTGGAATCTTTATATACGACTTCAAGCCTCGTTTCATGCTGTTTTTCGCAGGAGGCATCGAGCCGGGCAATCCAACGTATGCTGAGCGTCTGGCTCCCCTGCTTCTCGAGTGCCTTGTGGACTTTTCGCTTGCATACCATCAAATAGATCATGGGAAACGCGCAACCAATGCCTATGGTGCCGACTACCTCAAGAATCATTGAAACATCTCCAGGTAAATGTTTTAAAAATATCCGTTGATAGCGGTATTTCTACAGCTTTCAGCGCAATAAATCAAGACAATGTCACTTTTTCAGCGAAATAAAAAAACATTGCGTTTGCATTGTTTCACATACTGCGATTTGCCTGCCAATATCAGTATATTGGACTATATCAAGGCAAAGGATTCGCAGGATGGAAGTAAAGGATTACTACAAGACGCTTGGCGTAGAACGGACCGCGAGCAAGGATGAGCTGAAGAAGCAGTACAGGAAACTCGCGCGCAAATTTCATCCCGACGTCAACACGACCGACAAAAACACCGCCGCCAGGTTCCGCGAAATTACGGAAGCGTATGAAGTGCTGACCGACGATGAAAAAAGAAAAAAATACGACGATTTCGGCGCCGATTGGGAACAGCACCAACACTCCGGTCAGGCGGACAATTTCGACTGGTCCAAATACGCCTCCCGCGGTGGCGGCCAGGAAAGCACTTCCGGGGCTTCAGGCGCGAACTGGGAGGATTTGTTCGGTGGCGATGCCGACCAGTCGGATTTTTTCTCAAGGCTTTTTGGGCAGAATTTTCAGGGCAGGGGAGGCGCCAGATTCGCGCGCAAAGGGCAGGACATGAGCGCCGAACTCACCATAAGCCTGGAGGACGCCTATGAAGGCGGCGCCAGGATCCTTTCGATCGGCGACAAGAAAATCAGGCTCACCCTCAAGCCGGGGATCTGGGACAGGCAGAAGATCAAGATCGCCGGGAAAGGCGGCCCCGGCCCCAAGGGCGGCGAAAACGGGGATCTTTTCATAACCTTCATCATCAAGCCGCATCCCGATTACAGGCTCGAGGGGACCGATCTCTTCAAGGATATCCCCCTGAGCGTCTATGCGGCGATGTTGGGCTCCACGCTGAAAGTAAAAACGATCTCGGGGAGTTTTGAACTTAAAATACCGCCCAGCACGAAGGATGGAACGGTTTTCAGGCTCAAGGGGAAGGGATTCCCCGTCTACGGAAAACCTGGGATTCAAGGCAATCTTTTCCTCAAGGTGACGCTCCAGCTGCCCGAGAACCTCACGTCCCAGGAAAAGAAGCTCTGGCGCGAGCTTGCCGCGCTGAGGAACGAAAAAGTCCGGGGAGAGCAGGAATGAAGCGACAGACCATGATAGCGCTTAGCGAGGTTTGCGATTTCTATCACGTCGACATCGAACTCATCCGCGACTTTTCCGAATTCGGCCTCTACCCCCTGGTCGTCGTCGACGGGGAGGCGGAGATCGAGGCGAAGTATCTGGAGAAGCTGGATGAGGTCATCAGTCTGCATCGCGCTCTCGGGATCAACAAGGAAGGCATCGATGTCATCCTCGAGCTGAGGGAGAGGATTTCAGGGCTGCAGGACGAAGTAGAATCGCTGGGATATGAAATCGACAGGCTGAAAGGCCATGCCAGGGATATGGAGCCCGAGGCGCTGGAACTGAGCGGCCTCCTCATCGAGATCAGCGGCTGACGGGGCTTTCGCGAACCTTGCGCGTAGCCATACGCGCCCGTTCCATGATGAAAGCCGCACTGCTCAAGCCGTTCCGTGATCGCTTGAGCCGGGCATCCGTCGGGGCGTCGCCGGCCAGGCCGCCGTACACTTCCCTTTCCACTGCTTCTGCGATGAAAGCGGCCTGGCCGGCGCTGTCGGGGCAGGAAGCGGCGAGTCGCCGCGCATACTCCCGGGGCGTCTCGCTGCCCAGGCGCGGGATGCCCGCCGCCTTGCCCACTGTCGCAAGCCGGGCATAGGCCGCAAGAGCCGGGCTGTATCCGCGGCGGCGACGGGCATTCTCGGCCATCCGGGCGAAAACCTTGGCCATCCTCGACAACGCTGTTGCCAGAGCGCCCCAGACAGCCTTCAGCCAGTCGGAAAACGACCTGCCTCCCCTGTCGTCCACAGGCTTCTTCGTACGTGAGGCAAGGAAACGGAAAAGGCCGATCAGGAGATAGCCGAAGAGGATAGCGACAAAAATCCCCGCGATACCCAAAAAAGCCCACATCAGAATGACGGAAAAAGGCGAAGATCCATCGGACTCTACCGGAGGGGCATTGAGCAGCTGCCTTCCTTCCTCGCGCTGGGCGGCGAACTTCGGCGGCCCCGCGCGGAATAGCCAGGACAGGATGGACGCGATCAGCTGAAGCAGGCTGAAGGAAGCGTTCTTGAGCGATTCGGCAGCCTTCCTTGCAGGTTCCGTGAGGGCGGGCACAACGAGGAGAACGGCGGCAGCCGCAAGGAAAAAAACCGCAGTAGCCGAAATCACCATTGTTCGTCGAGCAGTGGGCGCAAGACCGCCGCGTTGGGCTGTCTCGCTCTTGGCCAAGCCAAGAGCAAGCATGCCAAAAATGAAGAAGGGGATTACCAGGCGCCCAGGAAGAAGGGCATCCACCCGCAGAACGGCAACTATGCAGAATGCGGCCAAAAAGAGAGCTATGCCTTCATCGAAGCGGTTGGCATAGAATTCGTGGTCAGGTTTCTTCACTTCAAGCCACGCTGCCCTCAGCCAGAAAGTGGCGCCCACGATTAAAAGCGACATGAAGGTGATGGCCTCTCCGTTGCTCTTCAGTGTCGAAGAAACGTTGGTCGCCATAGTATTGTATGAAGCGTACAACGTCATGAAAAAAATGGAAAATCCAAGAAGTTCGAAAAAGGCGAAAAATACGACGCGCATTCCTTTTCGCCTCAAGAAACGGCTGAGCGCGAGGGCCAGGAAAAAGCCGAACGAGGCTGCGGCGAAGGGGACTGATTTTCCAAAGGCGAAAAATAAATAATAGGCGAGGAGGTGAAGCTTCATGAGTTCCATCGCGGCGAGAAAAAGCAGGGAGGCTTTCATCGGACTTCCTCCCTGCCCGCACGAAGGGCGCCGAAGGTCGTGAAACGGTATGCAGTCTCCTCGCCGCTGATTACATCCTCTGCGAAAACGAACATCACCTTGTCCCGGCGCGTCGCGGGCAGGGTATAGAATTTTTTCATCATTTCGCCCGGCTTGCGCGCGATCACCACGAAGCCCGCACCTTGATGGCTCACCCCTTCGATGAGGGGAAGCATGGCCTGGCCATGATCGAAGGCGCAGCGCGCAAGGAGTTCCAGGGCCATACCCAGATGCTCGGGACCCCGCCCGAGAGGCAGGACGGCGGGAAAGCCCTGTACCCGCCTGTCGGTGGCGAGGGCGAAAGAAGCTCCCCGTTCCGCGAAACGCGCAAGAAGGGATGCCGCAACCTCCAGCGCCGATTCGAAGCCTGGAGCATCTTCGGCTCGCCTGAAGCCTTCCCCGTCCACGAGAAAGAATATTTTCTGGTGGGTCGTGGGCTCGAAAATTTTTTCCTGCAGAACGCCGAGTCGGGCGCTCGCCTTCCAGTGGATGTTGCGCGCGGGCTTGTTGCCCGAGTATTCCCGTGTGCCCTCATACCAAGCCGGATCTTCGATGATGCCCTTCGATGGGTGGATGCCGAAATAATCCCTGAAGGGCAGATCGAGATCGCCCAACGCGATGATGCGCGGATACACGACGATGTCGCGCTTGAAGGGGAGAATTTTTTCCATCCTGCACAGGTCGAGGATGTCGCTCGCCCCAAGGGTAGCCGGACCCAGGACAAAGACGCCCCTTCGCTCGGCCGTAAAGCTCCATGCGCCTGAAATTTTGCCGAAGGGGAGGAGACCGCTCTCGCCTTCAATGCTCTCGATGCTCTCCGCAGCGGCTGTTGTGCTCAAGGCTTCGGGACGCTTCAGGGAAAGGCGCATCCAGACAGGGAGCGGCTTTCTGTTATGAATTTCGGCGCCCAGCGAAAAACGATCGCCGCAGAAAAGGCGGTCGCCCGAGCAGGAAAGCGTCACCTCGAGGCGGGCGAGGCTGAACCTTCCCCAGAGCCGCATGGCCAGCATTAAAAGGAAGGCCATTGCCGCGAAGGAGGCGAGCATCAGGGATGAAGCTGCCGCGGCTATGAAGGCGATGAAGCCCAGTAAAGCCAAAGATATGGTTATGACAAAATAGCTGGAGACGCTGTACGAGCCCTTGGCTGCCTTCAGTTTTGTATCCATCTCAGACCGGCGAGGGCACGGCCACCTTGTCGAGGATTTCCGCGATAACGGCGCCCGCCGAGGCTCCCTTGGCCCTCTCCTCATGGCGGAGGATAATCCTGTGCGTCAACACGGGACCGGCCAGCTCCTTCACATCGTCGGGGAGAACATAGTCGCGGCCCCGCACGGCGGCGAGGGCCTGGGCGGAGCGGATGAGGCCGAGGGAGCCTCGGGGGCTCGCGCCATAGCGCACCTTAGGATGGCTCCGGGTGGCCGCCACGAGGTCGGCTATGTATTCGCGCACCGGGTCGGCGACTCTGACGCTTCCCCTCATCTTCTGCAGCTCGACGATGCGTTCGGGGCTGGAAACGGCTTCCAGTCCGAGAAGGGGATCATCCTGGGTGAAGCGGTCGAGTATGGCCAGCTCCTCTTCCCGGTTCGGATAGCCGATGTCGATCTTCATCAGGAAGCGGTCGAGCTGGGCTTCGGGCAGGGGGAAAGTGCCGTCCATCTCGATGGGATTCTGGGTGGCGATCACGAAGAAAGGTCTGGGCAGGTCGAGGGTTGTACCGTCGACGGTCACCTGGAATTCGCCCATGCTCTCGAGGAGGCTTGCCTGGGTGCGGGGTATCGTTCTGTTTATCTCGTCGGCCAGGAGGATGTTCGACATGACGGGGCCGGGATGGAAGACGAAATCGCCCGATTTCTGGTTATAGATGGAAAATCCTGTTACGTCGGAAGGCAGAAGGTCGGGCGTGAACTGGATGCGCCTGAATACCCCGCCGATGCTGCGGGCGAGAGCCTTGGCCATCACCGTCTTTCCGAGGCCGGGAACGTCCTCCAGGAGGACATGGCCTTCGGCGAGGAGGGCTACAGTCATCAGTTCCAGGACGCGTTTCTTGCCCACGATGACGCGGGCAGCGTTTTCTATGATGGATGCGCTTTCATTGATTGCGGGCATAGGGCGACTATATCACGGGCCGGCCGGCCTGTTCAGTGGGAAGCCATCCACTTCAAGGCGAAGCCATCCATTCCAGGACGAGGCTGACGGCCTCTGCCGCATGCCCGTCGAAGGGGAAGACGTGCGGCGCCCCGGAGATGACCCGCGAATCGAAGGAGGCCGCGAGGGGCGCCGCGCGGCGCAGGTACTCGATAACCTCGACAGGCACCGACGTATCCTTTTCCCCCGCTATCACCAAAATGCGCGACCTGCATTGGTCGATATTTTTCCGGCACAGCCGCCTCAGCCGCATGAGCTCGGCCGCCGGCGCCACCATCACGTCGGCCCAGTATTCGGGATGGAGGGCTGTCCTTTCCGGGCTCGCCAGGTCGAAGGCCGAAGGCTTGCGGTTGCCCGCGATCACCGGCTTGAATGGAGCGATCAGCGAGGTAAGCCCTATGTGCCTGATCGAAAACTCGAAGGCGGGCGCGAGGAGGATGAGCCGAGGAACCCTGAAGCTCGCCGCTATTGAGGAGGCGAGGAGTGCGCCCATCGAATGGCCGCCTACATGGACAACCTCGTAGTCCGCACGCAGTTCGAGGTAGGCATCGTAGGCGCGCCGCGCCCAGTCCTCCGCCCCCGTGAGGAGAAAATCCCGCCTGCAGGTGCCGTGCCCCGGCAGCCGCGGCGCGCTCACCGCCCAGCCCGCCGAAACCAGGCCCTTCGCCAGCGGCTCCATCTCGCCCGGGTAGCCCGTAAAGCCGTGGAGGAGGAGAACCGCCTCGCGGGCTCCCGGCGGATCCAGCCTTATGGGGAGAGCGCCCTTGGGCGGGATTCTCCACATCGCTTCGGCATCGGGCCGGAGCAGGGTGGAAAGCCGCCTCAATGGCGATGAGCTGGAGCGATCTTCGTTCATGGCTTCTCCTCCTGTCGATACGATTCTATATCGTAGAGCTACCTGTCAGGTCAAAGCTGAGTGGGTTCCATAAGAAAATCATTGAGTGTAACCACCTGAATCCCTGATCTGCCAGATAAGGGAACCGGCATGTACGTGATGATGGTTTTAGGCCAATGATCGTCGATCCGCTCAAGTGAACCGAATTCCCGTTCCATAGTCAAAGGATCATCCATAGATACACAAATCTGAAAATACACTTTTTGCCCTGATTTTTCTGCGATGAAATCCACTTCAAGACTGCCAATGATGCCCACCGAAACTTTATAGCCACGATGCAAAAGTTCAAGGAACACTATATTCTCGATGAGACCAGAAATATCGCTGCTGCGGTACCCTAACAGGGCATTACGCAAACCAAGATCACCTGCATAATACTTTTCCGAAAATTCCAGACGTTGTTTGCCCTTTATGTCGAAGCGGGGCACTTTATGAAGCGCGAACGCATCGCAGAGATACCCAAGGTAGTTTGCGACGGTATCGATGGAAACGGTTCGACGCTGGGACTTAAAGTATTCGCTGATCCGTCTGGAAGAAGTAATATTCCCGACATTATCGAATGCAAAGGCAAGGATACGTCGCAAGGCTTCCGTGTCACGAATCGTATGCTTTTTCACCACATCTCGAAGGAGAATACTATCGAGGAGAGTGGATAGGTATGCCACAATAGAATTGTCATCGTCTAAAAACTGTATGGCTGGAAATCCCCCGAAGCGCATATAGCTAACCAGAAGAGACTGCTGGTTCTGTTGAGATGATTCCTTTCCATATAAGCTGTTCGAACGTTCTGCCTGAAAAACGAGATACTCATTGAATGTGAGCGGTAATACGGGAAACTCGATGTAACGGCCAGTAAGAAGAGTGCCAAGTTCTGATCTGAGTAGCGAGGCGTTGGATCCTGTAACAAAGCACTCAATCTTTCCCTCGGCCAGGAAGGATGATACGAGCCGCTCCCAACCTGAAACCTCCTGTGCTTCATCGAGGAGAAAGAAACCACCTTTCGGAAGCCGCTCCTTCACATAGCGGTACATTGCTCCATACTCTCTCAAGTGATCAAATTCCAGAGACTCCATATTCACTTTAAGAATCCGGCTCAATTCGATACCGCTGGTTATGAGGTTTTCTTCGAGCAATACGAGAAGCGAACTTTTCCCCGAACGCCGTATTCCAGTGATCACTTTGATCAATGGAGAACCGATCGATTTTTTGAGAGCATCAATGTAGTATGGTCTTTGAATCATCAGCAAAGTATAGTCGACATTCTTATAAAAAACAATACAAGTGTCGATTACAATCGACAGCATATTCTCCGACTCGGCTGATATAAGGGCTGGAATCAGCAGCTCTTTGATAGTGCCGTATGGATGCGATAATTCAGTTTGGACTTGGTGGCATCGATTCATCTTTCCCTCTTGCCCAGCCCAGGCGTTTCGGCGACACTGGTCGCGATATACATCACTCAGCGGAGCGATAATGGAAATCTTCGTCGCCATCAAGCAAGTGCCGGACACCGACAAGGTGAAGATGGACCCCGTGACGGGGACCATGGTTCGCGAGGGGGTGGACAGCATCATCAATCCCCTCGACCTCTACGCCATCGAACTGGCCATCAGACTCAAGGAAAAACATGGGGGGCGGGTGACGGCCTTCACCATGGGGCCGCCGGCGGCCGACAAGGCCCTCAAGGAAGCGATGGCCATGGGCTGCGACTCAGGCGTCCTCATCACCGACAGGGCGTTCTCGGGCTCTGATACCTGGGCCACCTCCTACGCGCTCTCTCGCGCCGTTGCGCGCATGAGCGCGGAGATGGGCCGTTACGATCTCATCCTCGCGGGGGAGAGGGCTACCGACGGCGATACCGGGCAGGTGGGTCCCTGCATGGCGGCCTGGCTCGACATCCCGGTCCTCACCTACGTGGGATCGATCGAATCATCGGACGAAAGCGGCGGCACCGTGGCGTCGCGCATAATTGCCAGGCGGCTCGTCGAGGAAGGCTACCAGCGTGTGCGGGTGGATCTGCCCTGCCTCCTCACCGTCGTGAAGGAAGTGGCGAATCCGAGGTTGCCGACGCTGCGCGGCAAGAAATTCGCCCGCCAGGCGAAAATCACCGTCTACACCGCGGCCGATCTCGACGCCGATCCTGCGTATCTTGGATTGAAGGGATCGCCTACGAAGGTTTCCAGGATTTTCTACCCGAAGGTGACGAGGGGCGGAGAGACAGTGAAGGCTGCCGACGAGGCTGGCGTGGTTCTGGCCGTGGAGCGGCTCGTGGACTTCCTCGCCGATCGTGACCTTGTCAGCGCTCGCGCTGACGCCGGGGGACGCTGATATGAACGACGTATGGACGATCGCGGAGCAGTCGGGCGGCCGCCTGAAGAATGTCTCCTTCGAGCTTCTCGCGCGCGGCAGGCATCTGGCCGACAAGCTGGGCGTCAGGCTCGTCTCTGTTGTCCTGGCCGATGAGATTGGCGATGAAGCGTTGCGCGAACTCATCGAGCGAGGCGCCGACGAAGTTCTCTGCGTCGCGGATTCGGCACTGGCCGATTTCGTGTGCGAGACTTTCGCGAAAGCCCTCGTGGCCCTTGCGAGGGAACGAAGGCCGCAGATCATCCTCGCGGCGGCGACGAGTTCGGGGCGGACGCTGATGCCGCACATCGCGGTGACGCTGCACGCGGGGCTCACGGCAGACTGCACCGAACTCGACATCGAGGAAGGCACGGGCCTTCTGCTGCAGACGCGGCCGGCGATCGGCGGCAACATCATGGCGACGATAAAGACGCCCGACCACAAG
>PGXP01000307.1 GCA_002839205.1 Spirochaetae bacterium HGW-Spirochaetae-9 | reverse complement strand
GTCCGAACCAATTCGTCAGTACATGCTTGGCATGCAATCCGATGCAATCATCCTCAGCATCGGTGCGAACCAATATTGTCCGGTCGGTAGCTGGAAGGTCCTCCACGGGGTATTCCTTGTTCGAGTTGAACAATTCGCCGCTCTTGCAGGCAGTGGCGAAGTCCTGTTCGAACTGGTGTTCCGTCGCATCGGGTGCGGGTGTCAACTCCCAATGCACGGCGCGGCGTACGGAAACCGGAAAACCAAGCTGTCGCAGTGCCTGTTCAACGGAGACAGCCGTATTGTCGGTGATGATCGAGGAGATTACCAATTCCCGGCTCTTCACTCCAGGAGTATAGACCCCGGAGAGTTCCTCTTTTTGTGAAAAATCCAAGTCGATGCTTTCGCGGTACAATCCTTGGGAGAGGTAGGTGCGCATGGAAGCGAACATGCAATCCCCTTCGTTCGTCCGTTCGGGATGTGGCATGATGCCCAAGGCATTTCCCCGGAGATTTCCCAATGCCGCGATATTGTCCACCGAGCCGTTCGGATTGCATGGGAACTGGGGATGCTCGTTGCCTGCTTCGTCACAGTATCTGAATATGGTTGCACCCGAGGCATACAGGTGCTCCAGCACCCCGCGGGGAATCACGAACCTTCCCTCGGCATGTGCCGCGGGGATTCTCATGACGGTATCGATGGAAATCCCCCGGACAAATGCATGGGAACTACTTCCTTCGGAAAGCCGTACGTGGACCCATGCGTTGTAGAAACCGGTTCCAATGATCTTTCCATCGACAAATTGTTTGTTTTGGGCCAGTGCTCCGCCGAGCCGGTGGTCGGACAAACCAGGGATTATGCCCGATTCGAGTAGAATCTGGGCTCCGTTGCATATACCGAGTATCGGTTTCCCCTTCTTGTCCTCAACGCGCAAACTTCTCATGATCGGATCGAGTGCGGCGATTATGCCCGAGCGGCTTCTGTCCTCGTATGAGAATCCTCCTCCTATGACGTAGCCATCGCAGGAAGCGAGTATGGCGGGGTCGTCGTTCCATTTGAAGCGTATCGGGTCCATCGCGGCACGTTGGACAGCCCTGGCTGTTTCCCGCTCGCAATTGGTCCCGGGAAATTCAATGACCGCTATACGATAATTCACGGGCGTACCCCCTCGATCCACGTTCCCTCGACTCCCCTTCCTATGGAACCTACTTCCCAGACCGGTTGGGAAAAGATCTGGCGCATCTGTGCCAATACCGTTTGGGCTTCGCTTGCCGGGACAACCACCGTCAAACCGATTCCCATATTGAAGGTCCTGTACATCTCATGGTCCGAGACATTGCCCAATCGCTGGATTGCCTCGAATATCGGCATTCGGGTCCATGCTTGCGGATGGAATCGGGGTCGCAATCCCTTCGGTATGACCCGGGGAACGTTCTCGATCAAACCGCCACCGGTGATATGGGCCATGCTTCGAACAGGTGCCCCGGTTGCGAGCAACGCTTCGATACCATTGGAATAATTCACATGGGGAGCGAGCAATGCCTTGCCGACACTTGTGCCTTCGGCTCCGGGCAACGGGTCG
>PGXP01000306.1 GCA_002839205.1 Spirochaetae bacterium HGW-Spirochaetae-9 | reverse complement strand
ATCCATCCCCATGGTTCCAATGAGGAGCCCGAGCATCGCGGAGATTATTCCCCTGATAGGATTCTCTCCCATGAGCCAACCGATGGAACTCAAGGCCAGAAGCATGAGGGACGCCATCTCAGCAGGACCGAAACGCAGTCCGAATCTGGCGAGGGAAGGTCCTATACCCACGAGAATCAGCATCCCAGTTATGCCGCCAATGAAGGACGCCGTGATCGCGGTGAACAACGCCGGCCCCGGACGGCCATTCTTCGCCATGGGATAACCGTCCAAAACAGTCATGACGGCCGGGGCGTCTCCGGGAATATTCAGCAGGATGGCTGAAAAAGCCCCGCCGTACATCGTCGCGTAATACAGCGATCCCAGCATCGTGATGCCGGTCACGGGATTCAAGGAAAACGCGAGCGGCAGAAGCAGGGAAACCCCAGCGATGCATCCCAGACCGGGAAGCGCACCGATGATGAATCCCAGCACCGAACCGATGACGCAGGCGCTCATATTCTCAAACGTCAGCAGTGTTAAAATTCCGGCGAACAGCATCCTGAAATTTTCCATATACTATGCTTCCCTCTCAATAAAAACTGATGGTCGATCTATATCAGCAGCTCAAGCAGGAGCCCCTTTGGAAAAGGTACCCGCAGCCAAATTTCGAAAAGTCCATAGCCAAGCACGGCAAGGCTCGCAAATACGATAAGAGTACCTTTCCAGGGCGCCTTTTCCACGAGCTTGAGCCACAGCAGCACGAACAGAAGCAAGGAGGGGAGAAAACCGAACACTGCGGACAGCCCGATTATCGACAGGCAAATGAGCAGAAAAAGGAAGCACAGCGGCGTATAGGCAGGCTTTTCATCCTTGAAGGACATGAGAAGCATGACGGAACTGGAAATCAGCAGTACAGTCGCGATGCATATCGGCATGAAGGCCGGAGTTCCACCTCTCAAGGGGTTCCAGAAGCCGAATTGAGTCATCCCAATATAGATCCAGACGAGGCTGATGATTATGAAGACCGCGGGAAGCAACTGCCTTGAACCCAGTTGCCTGTCTCCCTCCTTTTTCCCCTCTGCCATGGCTTTTGCTTCCTTTTCATTTTCCATACGATGATTCCACCTTCCCTTTTCAACGCGTTAGGCTACCGGATGGTTTTCAGATGGTCTTGCTTGTCTGACATAAGTCAATAAGAGCATCATAATGGCCTAATGCCGCTTTTACTAATACAATTTTCGAGTCTTTATATATACATTATTTTATTAGTGACCCGGAATTGGTAATAACGTCCATTATCAGGTATAATCGAAAGAACGGGCAGCAAATGGCTCGGAATCCAAAATGACAACTGAGTCATACTAAAGGAGGCCGGCGCATGAACTTGATCCTTCTGAAATATTTTCAGGTAGTGGCTCAGGAAAACCATATAACCAGAGCGTCCCAGAAATTGAACATCGCCCAGCCGGCGCTGAGCTATTCCATCGCCCGCCTGGAAAGCGACCTGGGTGTTCAGCTCTTCGACCGCGTGGGAAGGCAGATCATATTGAATGATTGCGGCAGGAAACTGCTCGAACGTGTC
>PGXP01000040.1 GCA_002839205.1 Spirochaetae bacterium HGW-Spirochaetae-9 | reverse complement strand
AGCCCGCTTTTGCCCTGGGTACCGGCCTTCAGGATGCCCGCCTCTCACTTGAAACGTCAGCGGTACTGGCCTGGGCTGTTGCGACCGTATTCCTCTGCGGGGCAAGCGAATACTTCCTCGGAATGGCTGTAAGGCGTTTCGGCGCTTTCAGGGTGGGGGGTGCCGAATGAAGGTATACGAGATACAAGGGATTAAAAAAAGTTTTGGCAGCCTCGATGTGATCGATGGTATCGATGCGAGCTTCAAGGCTGCTTCGGTAACAGCCCTCGTGGGACCTTCAGGCTGTGGGAAGACGACACTCCTCAACATTATTGCAGGTATAATTCTTGCCGACGCCGGCTCCCTGGGATACTTTAGTCAGGCGAGCTTCTCCTATTCATTCCAGGAGCCCAGGCTTTTACCGTGGCTTTCCGCGATGGACAACATCAGCTATGCGCTTTCAGGTATTGCAGAAGCCCATCACGATGAAAGGGCCAGACGGTTCCTCGGCGAGGCCGGACTTGGCGGCTTTGCGGATGCCAAGCCGCCTGAGCTCTCGGGAGGCATGAAGCGGCGCCTTTCCCTGGCGCGGGCCTTTGCCTATCCTTCAGAGGTGCTTCTTCTCGATGAGGCCTTTTCCGCCGTCGATCTCAAGTTGCGTATCGAAATCATGGATCTTTTTTCCCTGCTTTGGCGCGAAGAACGTCGAACGGCGATTATGGTGACGCACGACATACAGGACGCCCTTTACCTGGCCGATGAGATTCTTGTTCTATCCTCAAGACCGGCAACCCTGCTAGACAAGCTTTCGATAGACATCCCAAGGGAACATCGTCGTTACGGATCGCGGCAGCTCATCGAAATGGAGGAGCGCCTCTACAGCCTCATCCTTTCATGATGACAATTCCGCCTGGATAGCAGAGATGAGTTCCCGCGGCGTGAAGGGCTTTTCAAGCACCTGCTTGCCATCAGGGATTTTCAGATTTGCTTCCAATCTACCCGAAATGAACACCGATTTCCGCTTTTCCCGGGCAGAAAGCCTGGCATAGAGTTCCAAGCCATCCAGTCCAGGCAGATGAATATCGATCAGGAGAATATCACAGTGGTTTTTTTCTGCCTGAAGGAGGGCTTCGCCAGCGTTGCGTGTCGCGATCACCGCAGCTCCCGCCTTGAAAAGAACATAGGACAGGAACTCCAGCAGCGCCTCATCGTCATCCACCAGAAGTATGGTTGGGTTGCCGTCCAAGGTGATATCCAGGTTTGCCGCCCCCGAGTCGACAGTATTGGCTGTAAGCGGGCTTGTGGTTTCATCCTCACCAACCTTGCCCTCCACCCGGGGAAACCAGAGCGTGAAGGCGCTCCCCTTCCCCGCTTCGCTTCTGAGCCCTATGGCGCCCCGTGACTGCATGGCTATGGTTGAAACGATGGCAAGCCCCAGACCGGTGCCTTTGCCCGACTCCTTCGTCGTAAAAAAAGGCTCAAAAATCTTCTGTGTCAAAGAGGAAGGAATGCCGATGCCGTTATCCCTCACTTCTATCGTGGCATAGGTCCCGGGACTGAGCAGTGAGGCTCCAACCTTAAGCGGCTTTCCGATCGATTTTTCTTCCACGACAATGTCGATACGCGCGTCCGGTTTCCCTGCAACAGCGTCACGCGCATTGACCACCAGATTGATGAGGGCTTGCTCAATCTGTACAGGATCGACGAGAGAAACAGGATCAGCCTCAGGAAGCATGAGCGACAAGGCTATCTGCTCTCCAGCCAACTTTCGCAGGATGCTGGCGCTGTCGCGGACGATATAGGACAAACCGAGAGCTTTTGGGGAATAGGCTTGTTTGCGCGAAAAACCAAGAAGCTGCCGGGTGAGATGGACTGCCCTTCCGGCTGTCCTGGAAATACCCTCGATATCCTCATAGCTCGGGGAAGTGGGATCCGTATCCAGCTTCAACATTTCGGAATGGCCAATAATTGCCGTCAAGATATTGTTGAAATCATGGGCGATGCCACCGGCCAGCCTCCCCATCGCATCCATTTTCTGGGCTTGCTGCAGCTCATCCCGCAGTTTTCGAGCCTCGGTGAGATCGAAGAACTCCGCCGAGATGAGGGGCTGTCCCGAGACGGCATCATTGAAAGGGGAAAACGCAGCGATGATGTCCAGCTTCACGCCCTTGGCTGCGACCATTTCGAATTCCTGGCCAAGAACGCTCTTTCCGGCAAGAATAGACGTTCTGACGCTATTATAGGCTGACTGTTTTTCGAAGAGCGAAGGCAGGGAAGGCAGGTTTTCAGAAATCAGAAAGTTTCGGCGAAACGCCGTGTTGGCTTCAATGATGGTACCGTCGATGCGAGCGATGCAGCGTGGGGACAAACTGAGGTCAAAAAGTTCCCTGTAGCGCTTTTCGCTGTATAAAAGGCGTTTTTCCATACCGGCACGAAATAGGGCGATTTCGACGGTACCAAGCAATTCGCTCTCGGAAAAAGGCTTTACAAGAATGCCCAGAGGTTCGGCGCTTTTGGCATCGAACAAATCCTTCGAATCCAAGAGGGCAGTTATGAAGACGGAGGGAATGCCGCCGGTTATCTTCGAGGCGAAAGCTGTAGACTTTCCCGTGACAGGACCTTCCAGTGCACTATCGACCAGGACGAGATCAAGGCTTTTATCAAGGGCAAGTGAGTCGATATATTCCTGCCCCGTGCCGAAAGGACCAACTATTTCGTATCCGGCTCGTTTCAGCGTCTTCGCGATATCGAGTGCAATGAGGGCATCATGTTCGACAATCGCAATCAATGACATCGACAACTCCCTAGGCTTACAGACTTATTCTGTGCTTTTTGAAATGATACTATATAAAGTTATCCGTTTCCAGCGAGAGATTCATTCGCATCCTGCGTTCGAGATAGCCTGAATTGAGCGACTTCACGCTTACATCGAAGAAAAAGCTGTGCTTTTGTATATCCACCGAATACTTGAGGAATTTCAGGACATCGGATTGACCTAGCCCTGACTCGTCGGCCGCGAGTCCAGGCCATGTCTTCAAAATTTTGTACGTACCCCCCACACTTCGGGGGCCTGCGAGCTGTTCGAGAATCATGCCTGTCGCGCCTCCGAGCAGGCGTTCGGGCATGTCGCGTGAAGATGCTTTTTCAAAAGGCACAAGAGGCAGTTCTGTCGTTTTCCTCAGCTGGGTTTTTAGCTGACCCTCTCGTTCCGTCTCTATGGCGCAGAGGGATCCGATGGGCTTTTGGGCCATATAGAGCTGGACGGCTTCGATATCGACGACGCGTTCTCCATCGATCGATATCAGCCTGTCGCCGGCATCTATGCCGCCCTTGCCGGGGAAAACATAGACAACATCTAGACCACCATCAAGGCTTTTGGCGAGGCCTAAGCCCAGCCAGGAGGCTTCGCGCCGACCTTCTTCGAAGAGGGAGGTAAAAACAGCTGAAACCCAGGATACTGGAAGCGCGAAATTGAGCCCCTGGTAACCCGATAGTCCGGCGAAGACGACGGCGATGAGTTCGCCATTCTCGTCGAGCAGAGGTCCGCCCGAGTTGCCCGGATTCACGGGCGCATCGATCTGGACAGCTTCGCCCTTGGATAATATCCGACGTCCTGTCGCGCTCACTATGCCAGCGGCGACGCTGCTCTCAAGTCCTACGGGGCTGCCGATAACGTATACTTTTTGCCCCTTGAAAGCCTTGCCCTCTCCGAAGGGATAGATGGTGCTGATGGACGTTTCCTGGCTCTTAATGAGGGCCAGATCGAGTGCTTCGTCCCAGCCGATGACTTTCGCCGGTATCCTCGCTTCGGGATTTGAGGAAGGCCGCACCGAGAGACGGGAATAGCCGTCGTACTCGGGATCTACCTCGCTCGCAACCACATGATAATTTGTGATGTAGTAGCCGCGAGGGTCGACCTGGAATGCAGTGCCCAGCACCCTGTCGGGATAGCCGATACCATTCTCGATTCTCAATCCTTTGTCCACATAGACGGTGACGACGGCTTCTGCATTTTCTGCCAATGTCTTTCCTGCTTTCGCGGATACTGGGTATTTTTTTTCACCTTCAGGCCATAGCGATAGAATTTTGGCAACGGTGAAAGCATCACCGGCCGCGTATGCCCTTTCGAGCCACTCATCCAGAAGCTGTATACCGATTGCATCGTGGTCGATCGGCGCCGCGCCTGCTGCCAAATCCACTACCTTGTGAAGCGTGGAAGCCGCGGGAGAATAGAGGTTCCTTTGCGTATACTGGGCAAGTCTTCCCTTGTAGATTGTAAGCATCATTTGTTTTATGTCGAGTGTTCTCGCCAGCCCTGCCGCTTTCGCAAAAACGCTGTCGTCTGCCAGATCTCGATCCGCGAGCGTGGCTATCGCCTTCAGGGAAGCAATGCTGCCTTCTGCAGCGCTCCATTTTTCTGCAGCCAGCTCTTCATGCAGACGCTGAATCAGCGAGTTCGTGGCGACGGAAGCCATAGCGGAAATCGTTGGGGTATCGAAGCCTGAATCGGGGTTATCCGATTGCGCAATGAAAGAGAGGGCTTCTATACATGCTTCCTGATCGGAAGCGGCCAGAGCCTCGAGTTCTTCACGCTTCAAGGAGGAGTAATCGCCCTGAACAGGTTCAGGTTCAGGGGTGTTGGCGCAGGACTGCAAGGTGAGCGCAAGAATGCCCACAAGGAGGAGATGGCTCGCCGATCTGCCCTTCATTGTCCACCCCCCGCTTCCAATCCCCTTTCAGGCTTCGACGAGTTGTGGCCCGCCGCTGATCGGCACATCGCTGATCGGCGCAAATCCCAGGAGGATTCTCACATCGGCATCCTCGAGGGTTTCCTTCTGCATCAATTCGGCAGCAAGAGCTTCAAGCTTCGCCCTCTCCTTCGTGAGTATGTCGGAAGCCTGCTCGCGGGCTTTGTCCAGGATGGTACTCACTGCCTCGTCGATGCGCTTCGCAGTTTCCTCGGAGTAATCCTTGTGCTGGGCAATTTCCTTGCCCAGGAAAATCGGCTCCTCTTCCTGTCCATAGGCGATTGGGCCAAGGCTTTCCGCCATTCCCCATTCGCATACCATGCGCCTGGCTATCTCCGTGGCTTGCTTGAGATCCTGGGCCGTGCCCGTCGTCGTTTCGCCATAGACGAGCTTTTCGGCCACAAAACCGCCATAGGCTATGATGAGGCGGGCAAAGAGCCATCCGTAGGTATATGAATAGGAATCCTTGGCTGGAAGGGAGAGCGCGAGGCCAAGGGCCCTTCCGCGCGGCACGATCGTCACCTTGTGGAGGGGATCGGCTTTCGGAAGGTAATAGTGCAGAAGGGCATGCCCCGATTCATGGACCGCCGTGGCCTTCTTCTCTTCCTCGGCGATGACGAGGCTCTTGCGGGCGACGCCCATGAGAATCTTGTCCCTGGAATCCTCAAAGTCCTCCATCTCGACGGAGGTCTTGTTCTTGCGTATGGCAAAGAGAGCAGCTTCGTTGACCATATTGGCGAGGTCGGCCCCCGAAGTGCCCGGCGTCGCCTTGGCGAGCCTGAGCACATCGACATCGGCGTTGACAGGAATCTTGGCCATGTGAATCTTCAGAATCGCCTCGCGCTCTCTCACGTCGGGCATGGCTACGACAACCTGGCGGTCGAAGCGCCCCGGGCGAAGCAGAGCCGGATCAAGAACATCTGGCCTGTTGGTGGCTGCCAGTATGATGACGCCATCCTTGGTATCGAAACCATCCATCTCCACAAGCATCTGGTTGAGTGTCTGCTCCCTTTCGTCATGACCGCCGCCATAGCCCGCGCCTCGCGTCCGGCCCACGGCATCCAGTTCATCGATGAAAAGTATGCAGGGAGCGTTCTTCCTCCCCTGCTCGAAAAGATCCCTCACCCTGCTCGCGCCGACGCCGACGAACATTTCCACAAAGTCGGAACCGGACATATGGAAAAAGGGCACATTAGCCTCTCCTGCCGTCGCTTTCGCGATGAGTGTCTTGCCGGTACCAGGCATTCCAACGAGGAGAACACCCTTCGGAATTTTGGCGCCCATCTTTGAAAATTTCTGGGGATTCTTCAGATAGTCGACAACTTCCATCAACTCGTACTTGGCTTCTTTCTGCCCGGCCACATCCTCGAAGGTGAACTTTTTATCGGCCTCCGTATAGCGTTTGGCTCGGCTCTTGCCGAACTGGAAAGCTTTGTTGTTGCCCTGCATCTGCCGCATCATGATCCAGATAAGGAAGAAACCGAAAAACCATGGTGCCAGTTCGAAGAGGATTTGCAGGGGGCTGGAGCTGCCCACAGCTCCCGAAACCTTTACGCCTTTTACCTTGAGCTGGGAGAGAAGCTCGAGATCCACGTAGGGAATGGCTGTCCTGAATGCCACTTGCGTACCGTCTGCCGACTTGAGGAAACCATCGATCTGCTTCTGGTCGACAATTTGTACGGAATCGACCTCGCCCAGCTCCAGATACGAGAGAAAGGCAGAATATGGGATAGTATTCGTCTGCGATCTATCATTGAAGAGAAAAAAAGTGGCAAAAAGAACGGCGAGTGAAAGGAATACGGCGAAGGCCGCCCTGTTGGCCTTGGGAGGGATTCCCTTGGGAAGGTCGGGACGCTTGGGCGTTTCATCGTTCTTGTTATCGTCAGGCATCGAGTTTCATGCTCCTTTTATCCTTATATAGAGCCTGCGGCCGTTCTTTAGTCCCGCATAGTCCCTGAATTTCTCACGTTCGCAGCAGGCTGGATCGATGGCTGAGGGGAGAAGGGCAACAATCCCATCCCTGTCCTCCACGACGAGAGCAGCGTTGCGCAGCCTCCCCTCCAGGTGCCAGGTTTTCATCACATCGTCCAGTCGTCTCATCACACCGGCAATCTTCATCGCGTCACCGGCTTTTCTGTTGCGTAGCCTCAGAGGGAAGGTGAAGGACCCTTCGGCCAGACCATTTCCATGCTCAAGTTCACCGGATCTTCCCCATGAAAGGGAAATTTCGATAGGTCCCGCTCCATATACGCCTTCCGAAGGTATCACGAAAAAATACCCGTCTTCGCTATGAAAATCAAGTATGGGCAGGATTTTCAGCATATCTCCGCGCCGAATGAGCCTTGTGCCGAGGACATCGACGCCTGATGCTCCCCCTGCAAGGGCAGCGAGGGCTGATTGGAGGGCTTTCGCAGAGATGCGACTCTCTCCGGCTATGCTCGAGATCCATCGGGCGAGCATCCGCATGCGAATGGACAGGGGAAGTGCAGCAAAGACATCCATAGGCATTGCGGCCTTCCTGTTGAATTCTTCAAGGCTACAGGCAGCGAGGGCTTTTTCAAAAAGGGCATCGAGCGCGGCTTTGTCGGCTTCCAGCTTTTTCGAAGTCCCGAGAAGGCCATTCCTCCAGCCGGGAAATTCCCGATCCAGGAGTGGAAGAATAGTGTGGCGTATTCGATTCCGTCGGAAAACGACAAAGCAGTTGGTGGAATCCGTGGAAAACGGAAGTTTTCTGGAATCGGCATAGCGTTCTATGGCCGAGCGGGGTACCGATAAAAGCGGCCTCAGCAGAGTGATTCCCTTGCCGATGGATCGGGATGGCTGGATACCGACAAGGCCATTGATGCTCGATGACGAGAGAAATCGGCTCAGGAGGGTTTCGAGCTGGTCATCGGCATTATGGGCCGTGCATATGGCCTCGATGCCAAAACGGAGGGCGCAGCGTTCGAGTATGCCATAACGGACTTCGCGGGCTGCCGCTTCAATTCCTATCTTTCTTCGCTTCGCCATTTTTTCTATGGCGCCTGCGCGCACAGTGGCAATGGTGAGGGGCAGTTTGAGCTCTCTGCAGCGAGCAACGATGATAGTTCTCTCGAGCGCCAGTTCTTCAGCAGGCCGAAGATTGTGCACAATATGGACCGCGCGTAGAGGACAAATTCCGCTTTCGGCAAGGATGGTGAGCAGGGTGGAAGAATCCATGCCGCCTGAGTAAGCAACGAGGAGGCTTCGTCCGCGCAGGTATGGATTATTTGAAAAAAAGCCTTCGATCTGACGTTCAACCGCCTTCCTGCTGTCCACCGTTTTTTTTCTCAATCCTCCACCCTGTTTACGTATCGCATACCGGGAAAGCGCTGAGGCTTCCAAAAAAAAACAGTCTTGCGGGGTGTCCCGCAAAACTGTATCTGTCGTGAACAAAGACAATTCGGGATCAGGCTTTGGCCTTCGCCTCCGGCTTCGCGGCTGCGGCGTCTGCTGCAGGGGCAGCTTCGCCCGCAGGGGCGGCTCCAGCGGCAGGTTGGGCGGCAGCTTCCTCAGCCGGTTTTTCCTCAACTTCCTCACGGGCGTACTTCACGCTGGCAATCACCATGTCAGGGCTCGTGAGAATCTTGACGTCCTTCATCTCAGCCAAGTCGCGGACATGGAAGGCATGGTTGACGCCGAGGCCTGAAATATCGATTTCGATCCTCTCGGGAAGAACGGAAGGATCGCATTCCACTTCGATGTCGTGGGCAGGATTCTCGAGAATGCCGCCTTCGACAACGCCTTTCGGCGTGCCCTTGAGGATGATCCTGACGCGTGCGTGCAGTTTCTTGCCTTCCTGGACTTCGAGGAAATCGATATGAAGTATATTCTTGTCCACCGCATGGCGCTGATGTGCCTTCACGAAGGCGTTGATCTTCTTGCCTTCCACATCGAGGGTTATGATCGTACTTTCGGTGATGCTCTTGAGTGCCTTTTCATATTCTTTCTCGTTGACGAGAAGGTTGGCAGCCTGCTTGCCGCCGCCGTATACGACAGCAGGAATCCTGCCCTCAGCCCTGAACTGGCCCAGTTGGCCTTTGTTCGTCTTTTCTCTATTGAATGCCTGAATTACGAAGTGTTCCATCTCAACTCTCCTTACACATTTGGCCTTACTAGCCGTACTGGGACGGCAGGATTCGAACCTGCGAATACCGGGACCAAAACCCGGGGGCTTACCGCTTGCCGACGTCCCAAATCGTGAGTTTCCGTTTCAGCGCCCGGTACGATTGATCAATCGAATTGCGGCAAAGTCTCGTCGACTCCAGCGTCCGAAGCGAAGGCTGCCAGGATTTTCTCCTGAAGGCGCGTTCTGAAATCCGGACAGATAGGGTGTGCAATATCCTTGTACTCCCCGGTGTTCGTCCTTCTGCTGGGCATGGCGATAAAGACGCCATTTTTCCCCTCGATGATCTTCACATTGTGCACCACGAAGCATTCGTCGAAGGTCACGGTGACATAGGCCTTCAACTTCCCCTCAGTCGGAACTTTGCGGATTCGGATGTCCGTAATTTCCATAGTAAGGACGCTCCTTTTATGTACGCAGTCACATGCGCTGATATTAGCCTAGTAGCAGACTTGTTTCCAGCGGTTTTACTACATGCAATGCCATGCCGTATAAGGTTTTTGTGGCATTTTGCCTATTCAGTGATACTTGGAGCTTTTCTTTGGCCGCGCTTGCTTCGGATACTGTCCTGAATATTCCGTACAGGCAGGAACCTGAACCAGTTATCGAGACATAACGCGCGCCCGCTTCCCTGACCATGGTTTCCAAATTTTTGTAGACAGGAAAGGCAGCATGAAGCATTGGCGAAAAGGCATTGCTGAACTTCCAGGTTTCGACGCCCTCTGCAAAACTGCCGGCGAGTGATTTCTTTTTCGCCTTCTCATCGGGCTGTTTATCCTCGATCGCTTTTCTTTTTCCCTTCCCTTGCCTGAAGGAATCGAGCGCGTCGTAAGCCCATTTCGTGGAAATGCCGAAACCCGGATAGAGAAGAAGAACACCAAAATCCACTCGTGGCGGGATAGCTTCGATGATGTCGCCTTTGCCGGAGACAACAGCCGCGCCGCCCTTAAGGAAA
>PGXP01000305.1 GCA_002839205.1 Spirochaetae bacterium HGW-Spirochaetae-9 | reverse complement strand
ATGTTGTTGGTAATCTGGCGACTACCACCATCGCCGACCGCAAGCATCTTGATTCCGTACTGTTCCGCGGTTGCCCTGATCTTGTCTCCAAGAGGACTGCGCGAAACTTTCATGAGATCCGCCTGGGTCGGGAAGAAGAACGGCATGAGGTAGATCTCCAACATGGGAGTCTGCGATGCGAACACACCACCGACAAACGCTTCCTGCGTACCAAGCTTCATGGCTTCGATCATCGCGGTTTCGTCACCCAACTGGGCACCGGGATAAATCTCCACCTGTAATCGTCCACCCGATTCGGCTTCCACGAACTTCTCCATTTCGAGCAGCGCCTTGTGCCGTGTGGATTCCGTGGTAGATGCGTGCCCCAACTTGATGGTGTACACTTTCTGTGCGTCGGCTTCGGTTTTTCCTTGTGCCAACAGCATCGGCATGACAAGGACCAAGCAGAGCAACAAACAAACAGTTTTTTTCATAACCCCTCTCCTTCTTTTGTTCGTTCCGTATCGTGGAACTCAATTCCATTGATAATGGAATAATTATAGATGGTTCGCTTTCGCTCCCATCTTTCTTGTTAAAGTTCCGTATTATGAAACTCAATTCCAGTATAATCAAGAAATGTTGGTTGTCAAGAGAAAATTTATACGGTATAGTTCGAAGGTAGACCAAGGAGCGAAACTTGAAGAGTGAAATACGGGTCCAGTCGTTGGACAGGACATTCGATATCCTGGAAATTCTCGCAAACGAACAGTATGGGCTGACCTTGGCCCAGATATCGGAACGTCTCTCATTACCAAAAAGCACATCCCACAGACTTCTGGGAGTCCTGTTGCAACGGGCGTTTGTCCGCAAGGCCGAGGATTCGAACCGATACCGTCTCGGCCCAGGGTTCATTGGACTATGCAGCCATTACTTGAACAATCTCGAGCTGAAGACAGAGAGCTCGCCCTTCATGGCCGAATTGTCGCGGACCACCGGAAATACCGTCTTCCTTGCGATCCGACAACAGGACAAGATGGTCTATATAGACAGCGAGGAGCAGGTGAACAGTCTTCGAAAGTACTCGATCATCGGACAACAAAAGCCACTGTACTGTACCAGCTTGGGAAAAGCACTGCTCATGGGAATGCCGGACGAGGAGATCCGCGCGTTGCTCTCGGATATCACATTCGAAAAACGAGGACCCAACACCCATACCAATATCGAAAGCCTGCTACAGGATATACGGGAATGCCGCAGACGCGGTTGGGCTCTGGACAACCAGGAGGCCGAACCGGCGATCAATTGTGTCGCAGCCCCCATCCTTGACTATCGGGGACAAGTTATCGCTTCGCTCAGCACCACGTGGATATTGGCCCAGCACCCCGAGATGATCCCCGAGCACATCGCTCCGTTGGTCCTGAAAGCGGCTTCGGGTATCTCCACAAACATGGGATACTTCGGCGAATCGCTGCGATAACGGTTTGTCGGCTGTTCAGTTGACAAAAGAGGCTCCTTTTCCTACAATTCCCAAGTCCTGTCCCGAGGAAGGGATAAACACTATCGGAGGTTTTGTGGCTAAAGAAGAAGCTA
>PGXP01000039.1 GCA_002839205.1 Spirochaetae bacterium HGW-Spirochaetae-9 | reverse complement strand
TAGATCCTGCCTGCGAGTTTGGCGGGAAGGGTGGAGATGTTTTCCTTGGAACTCCAGGCATGGCCCGTATCGAAGTTATACCCCACGCTCGTGTTGCCCGTCTCCCTTGAAAAGCGCATCAGCCCTTCGGTGCCGCCCAGAAGGGATCCCGGCACGATCTCGAGGGCCAGCTTCAGTCCTGCCGACTCTACAATGCCGGCCATGCCCAAAAGCTTCGTGCAGAGGCCTTCCCAGAGCCGCTTCCAGTCTTCCAGGGTGAAGGAAGCACCTGCAGGAAAGGCGAAAGGCGCAAGCGGCAGAGTCACAACGCCGCAGCCGGGAAAGCTGGACACGATCTCCACGACGCGCTTCATGTCCTCATAGCCGCGGTCGGAGAGGAGGGCTTCCTCGTCCTTTGTGGTATAGAGGAGAAAGTGGGCCACGAACTGGGTAGCTGTCATTCCGAAGGCGGCGGCGCGGGCCGCGAGAGCGTCGGCGCCATCCAGCCATTCGGTTATTCTTTCGCCCTTGAACACCTCAAGCTGGAATCCGCCGAAGCCCATCAGTTTCAGCTGATCGAGTCCTTCGGCGTACTGGTCCACCGTGAAATCGGTCGTATATCGGGAAAAGAAATAGGCAGGCGATACTCCAAACATTCCTCACTCCAAATATTGCATACAATATTGATATAATGTAGAGTACAATCAGTGACCTGTCAATCGAGAGATGCTTTCAGGTACAAGGAGTTGCCATGAATTCGAAGCGGAAGGTGATTATCGCCGTAGCCCCTGTCGCTCATGTCGAAAAGCAGGTTCCCCAGGGAACGAAAAACCCCGTGCGTTCCGAGGATATCGCCCGCGAAACCCTCGAGTGTGCCCGCGCCGGAGCTTCTCTTGTCCACCTCCACGTCAGGGACGAGGAAGGCAGGCAGATCGCCGGGCTCGAGAGCTTCGCCCACACGATCGACCTCATCAGGGCGGAATCGGACATCGTCATACAGGGTTCGACAGGAGGAAAATCCGCCCTTTCCCTCGAGGACAGGTCGGCATCGGTGAATGAGCCGCGCGTGCAGATGGCTTCGCTGAACATGGGCTCGACCAATTTCGGGGAAAGCGTCTACATCAATACCTGGGACGACATACGGTATTGGTCGGCCAAGATGAAGCGCGCGAAGGTGATAGCCGAGCTCGAAGTCTTCGATCTTTCGATGATCGAGGGCATCCTCTATCTCGCCGAGGAAGGCTCGATCGAAAGGCCTCTCCACATCAATTTTTCCTTGGGCTTCAAGGGAGCCCTCGCCGCCACGGCGGACAATATCTTCAGGCTGAAGCAAGCCCTACCCTCCGGTACCTCCTGGAGCTTCATTCACGAAGGTATGGAGGATTTCTCTCTCCTGGGTATGGCCGTGGGCTGCGGCGCGTCGGGAATCAGGGTGGGCTACGAGGACGGCTTCACTACGGAACCAGGGCGCATCGCCACGAACGCCGAGCTGGTAGCCCACGCGGCTTCTTTAGTGCGTCTCCTGGGCTGTGAGCCGGCTACATGCGCCGAAGCGCGGGAAATGCTGGGCATACGGAAATAAGGCTGGTTCCTGGAGGGCGTGGCGCCTTTAATGCAGAAGGAGTCTTGAATCCCCATGCCTAATTTCATTTTGAATAGTATTTACAGTACCAATAGTAATATACACTAGATAGTATCTACGTTTATTCTACGGTATTAAAACGCCACATCTTTGCCGTTAACTTTTCTTTCCCAAGGACCAAGCGGCCTCCATACTATTTCCTCTCTCACATCCGCCACCACAGATGACACACATGGTAAAAGAAAGAGAGAAAGGCTATTTACTACCTCGGAAAACTGCGCAGGCGCATATGAAAGCTTTTTCCGCTTACGGAATGCTTCCCATTGTACTTGCTTTACGCTTGAGAATTCTGGAGAGAAAACGACGCTTGTATCCATTTCCGTTTCTCGTTGGGCAAAGGTTAATGCCAGCGCTTTCGTAAGGATTGCCTGATCAAAGCTGAAAAATCGGGAAAGAAGCCAGATGTCGAAGAAATCTTTCATCCTGCTGTTGAACTTCCTAAGCTTGACCATGGCTTCGAACTTTTCTGCAATGGCATTTTCGCGACTATAGCAGAGAAGACGGGGAGCTTCCTGATCCAGCAGTACTGGAAACTCCTGAGATTGTGGGGCCGGATACATCGAATCGCCAAACCCAATATCGATTTTGAGTCTGATTCTAGCAGCTGCAAGCGTAGCTTCAAATGCAACACGAACCCCTCGGTACATAGCATCCTCAGATATTGGCTCTGTTTTGATTGTGCTCGCATGGTAGACAATTCCATCGTCGAAGACATTCTTTTCCAGAATAGCCCGAATCGCAGTAGTGATAGCTTCTTCTGAGTTATCGATGCACCCAAGCAAGTCAATATCCATTGTCGATCGTGAGACTTCACTGCACCACACCGCCAACAGAAGAGCGCCTTTAAGGATGAATCTATCGGCATACATTGACTTGGAAAGGCGAAAAAGGAAACGTTCCATAGCATAATACTGAAGTACTTCGCCAAATGGCTTTCTCTCATGTTTCGATAGGTCGAGGAGTCTTTGGCGTATGGAGGCAGAAATGTCGCGTTTTGTGGGTCTGCTCATAGAATTGCCTCGAGATAGGGAAATACTGCCTTCTCCACACCACAAATCTTTGCGTACTCAGCGAGCCGAGCATGTTGAACCTTCGCTTTTGACTTGTAAAGTTTTATCGCCTCAAGGAACACATCCATGCCTATTTGATTTCTGAATTTGAAACAATCGATGATCGTTTTTTCAAGATCGTAGATCTTTACGCCGACTCCTTCGATCTGATGTGCTTCGATGCCAGCTTCATATGGTGCCTTTGAGAAGAAGTAGGTATGGAGAGGTGGGTATTGCATGACTGGGGTTCGAGCTCCCCTAGGAAGAGCGATATGCACCTCCTTGGGGATCTGTGTCGTCACGTCATGAAACGAAAGAGCCGAAACAAGGCAAAGGACAGCCTTGGGGTAACGAAGACTCGTGATGCAAAGGTCGGGATAGGGATGATCGGGCTGTTCTGAAAGCCGGAATAGGCCCCTGGATTCCTGAACGAAAAATCCTTTATCTCGAAGAGCGTAGAATGCATGCCTCGATACACCCGCCTCAATAGCCTGACTCATCCTGAGGTAGCCGCCATTAGCAAGGAAAAGCTCTCTGATTATTTTCTGTTCCATACAGACATAATGATAACACTTACGTATATCTGTTTGCAATATGTCTCTACACTCCCAATATTGAAAACTTGTCTTTCATCTCGTTTTCATCGTCTTTAAGGAAGGCTCGATGCAATATCGAGATAATTTGCAGTAAAGTGATGGTGGAAATAATCAAAATTGAGGGGTGTGGACTTCCCCCAATTCTGTAGACTCTCAGGTTGCTCTCGTTTTTATTAAAAAAAGCATCATTTCAGAAGTCTTTAATCCTCGGAAGAAGCCTACTTGCCCCCATCCTTCACGGACTGGAGGAGGACTATCCTCGTCCTGAGCATGTGCTGGATGAGCAGCGCATGGACGAGATCGGCATCCCGGGCGCGGAAGGCCGCGATGATCTCGCGATGCTCCGGGAGGGTCGCCTCGGGCGGACGTATGAGTCCCTTGATCCAGCTTCTGTGGATGCAGCCCAGATTGCGGTCTATATCGGTGAGCACGGGGTTGCCCGCGTACTCCATGATGGATTCGTGGAACTTCATGTCCTCGGCCAGATACGCTTTACGTTCATCGGCCTCGAACACGTGGCCATCAGGGTATCTCGAGAAGCACTGGCAGATCGCCTCCATGGGCGCCGGATCGGCGCCGTCCAAGAGACGCTCCACGCAGAGCCGGGCCGCTATGGCTTCGATGCCGGCCCTGACCGCGAACACGTGAGCCAGCTCTTCCGTAGGCCTCTCCGGCACGAAAAACCCGTCGCTGTCCCTCGTGGTGCCCAGCTTGCGCTCCAGGAATCTTTCCCCCACCAGCCTCGCCACAGCCTCATTGACGGGTGTCATGGAAACGCCGAGCTCGGTCGCCAGCACGCGGCGGTCGACCCGCGACCCCGGCGGCAGCTTGCCTTCGATTATGAGGAGCCTGACGCGCCGGTATACTTCGTCCGCGACGACGGTCGATTCGATGATGCTCACGGGACCTCCTGGAGGCTGCTCAGCAGTCTGTGTCTCGAATCGGCGAGGTGGTCCCTCATGATCGATGCCGCAAGCGCCTCGTCATGGGCCGAAAGGGCTTCCATGAGAGCCGCGTGTTCCTCGTAGCTGCTTCTCGCCGGCTTGAGAAGACCTCCCTGGTTGCAGATGAAGACTATATTGAAAGCCGATATGATCCTGTAGAGCGACTCGTTCCCCGACATCCGCGCGATGGCGAGATGGAACTCGTAATCGGCCCGCCTCACCTCCCTCGGGTTGTCGATATCGACGAGGGCCTTGTATACCGCGAGAAGCTCGCGCAGGGCGCGAAGATCCTCCCTGGTTCCGTTCTTCGCCACGCCGCTCGCGCCGAGGGGCTCGAGCCTTATCCTAATGTCGTAGAGGTCCAGGAGTTCCTTGCTGTCGAGGGATCGGACCCGGGCTCCCCTCCTCGGGAGAAGCTCGATGAGCATTTCCTTCTCGAGCTTGGAGAATGCCGCCGCGAGCGGCGTGCGGGAGATGCCGAGCCGCGTAGCGAGTATGTCCTGCTTGAGTTTTTCCCCGGGGACGAGTTCCCCCTCGAGGATCATGATGCGCAAGGCCCTGTACACTTTTTCCGACAGATCGGGGTAGTCTATCTTCTGCATTTGTTCCACTATATCCCTCTTGTCGAGGGCTGTCAATATTTTGCATGCAAAAATCAATTTTTCACATTGACATATGTTTTCGCCCATGGTATTCTTTTTTTGCGTTTGAAATATTGCATACAAAATAGAATTAAGAGTATGTCGGGCGAAGTGGAATCAGGCGACGCGACGGCGCTTCCGAAATGCTCAAAGGCAAGGTAGAGGCTCATGCGAGAATTCAGTCAGGAAAAGATTGCCGAGCTGGAGGCCACGGCCGCCAGGCTACGGTTCCACATCGTCGATATGGTCTACAAGGCCCAGTCGGGCCACTGCGGCGGCTCCCTCTCCTCGGCCGATATCGTCACGGCCCTCTACTTCGGGATCATGAAGAACGATCCCGCCGATCCAGACATGGCCGACAGGGACCGCTTCATCCTCTCCAAGGGACACGCCTGCCCGGTCCAGTACGGGGCCCTGGCCATGCGGGGCTACTTCCCCATCGAAGAGCTGGGCACACTGAGAAGGTTGCATTCCCGGCTGCAAGGGCACCCCGTGGCGGGCAAGCTGCCCGGCATAGAGGTGACAAGCGGCTCGCTGGGCGTGGGCTTCTGCGAGGCTGTGGGCATTGCCCTCGACGGCAAGCTCAGGAAAGCCTCTTGGCGCGTCTGGACCCTCCTCGGAGACGGGGAGCTCAACGAGGGAGCCGTCTGGGAAGCCGCACAGGCCGGCTCCAAGTTCGGCCTGGACAACCTGACCGCCATCGTGGACTGGAATGGCCTCCAGAACGACGGCTTCTGCGAGGACATAATGCCCGCGGGGTCGATCGCCGGCAAGTTTAAGGCCTTCGGCTGGGAAACCTTCGAAATCGACGGCCATGACATGGCCGCCGTGGTAAGCGCCCTCCGGAAGGCTGCCGAAGTCAAAGGCAGGCCAACCTGCATCGTGGCCAGAACGGTCAAGGGAAAGGGCGTCTCCTTCATGGAAAACAAGAGGGACTGGCACGGCAAGGCTCCCAACGAAGCCCAGCACGCCCAGGCTGTCGCCGAACTGGCGGGAGGGAGAAAATGAACCTGAATCCTACCGGCACCCCCACGCGCAAAGCCTTCTCGACCCGGATGGCCGAGCGGGGCGAAGGCTCCGACTTCGCCGTATTCGAATCGGACATCGGCTATTCCACCTATTCCTACCTCTTCGGCGACAAGTACCCCGAACGCTACTTCAACTTCGGCATCGCAGAGGTATCCACGATGTCAGCCGCCGCGGGCATGGCGAGCTCGGGAAGGAACGTCATCGTCTGCGGCTATGGCGTCTTCCTCACCATGCGCGCCCTCGAGATGGTGCGATCCTTTGTCTGCTACCCCAACCTCAACGTCAAGATCCTCTCCTCCCACGGCGGGGTGACGGCCGCCATCGACGGGGTTACCCACCAGGCGACGGAAGACATCGCCTTCATGACCACTCTCCCCAACATGAAAGTGCTCTGCCCCTGCGATCCCGTCTCGGCGGCCGCGGCATTCGACCTGGCTCTCGCGACACCCGGCCCAGTTTTCGTGCGCCTGATGCGCGATTCCCTGTACGAGCTGTACAAGGCCGGCGACGAATTCAGGCTCGGCGGATCCCATGTCGTGCGCAACGGCAGCCATGTAACGATCGCGACCTATGGCGACATGGTATTCCAGGCCCTCGCCGCGGCCGATACGCTCGCGAGCGAAGGAATAGAAGCCGAGGTGATCGACCTCTACTCCATCAAGCCTCTGGATATCGAGGGAATCCTCGCTTCCGTCGGCAGGACGGGCGCCCTCCTCGTGGCCGAAAACCACCAGGCGCGGAACGGGGTAGGAACCTTCGTCGGCGACTATCTCGCGAGAAATGGCCTATGCGTACCCTACGACCATATAGGCCTCGAGGACAGCTTCGCCGAATCGGGTGACTACCAGGGCGTACTGGACAGCTATGGGCTCGGCCACGCGAACATCGCTTCCGTGGCGAGAACTCTCCATGGTAGAAAGACTCATGGATAAAGGAGAGAGAAAAGCATGAAAATATATGTGACACGAAAAATTCCCGAGGCGGGGCTCGCCCTGCTGCGGCCCCTCTTCGACCTCGAGGTCAATCTCGAGGACAGACCCCTTTCTCGGGCGGAACTACTGGCCAAGATAGCCGACGCCGACGGAGTGCTCTGCCTCCTCACCGATAAAATCGACGCGGAAGTGTTCGATACGGCAAAAAAGGCGCGCGGCTTCGCCAACTACGCCGTCGGCTACGACAACATGGATGTGGCCGAGGCGACAAAGCGGAAAATTCCCCTTTCAAACACGCCCGACGTCCTCACCACGGCCACGGCGGAGATGGCTTGGGCACTCCTTTTCTCGGCAGCGCGCAGGGTCGTGGAATCGGACGCGGTCATGCGTTCCGGCGAATGGAAGGGTTGGGGTCCTTTGCAGTTCATCGGGCAGGAGATAACGGGAGCCACCCTGGGCGTCATAGGCTCGGGCAGGATCGGCCGGGCATTCGCCCTCAAGTCAGCGGGCTTTGGCATGAAAGTACTGTACACGGACGAATACCCCTGCGCGGAGATGGAAGAGCGCCTGGGGGCGAAAAGAGTGAGCCTCAACGAGCTGCTGGAACAGTCCGACTTCGTATCGGTGCATGTGCCCCTCATGCCCAGCACACGCCACCTCATCGATGAAGCGGCCCTGCGCCGAATGAAGAAGACGGCTGTCCTCGTCAACACATCGCGGGGTCCCGTCGTGGACGAGGCTGCCCTCGTGCGTGCGCTGCGCGACGGTGTCATAGCCGCCGCCGGCCTCGACGTGTACGAAGCCGAGCCCAAGGCCGCCGAAGGCCTGGCCGCCCTGCCGAACGTCGTGATGACGCCCCATACGGCAAGCGCCACCGTCGTTTCGAGGAACGGTATGGCCACCAAAGCGGCGAACAACCTCATCGCGATGCTGGCCGGCCGCCGCCCGCCCGACTGCCTCAACCCGGAAATCTACCTCTAGCGGGCGGCGTCCCGCTTCGTCGTCTTGCGCTCGGTGGAACCGAGGATAGTCTTGCGCAGGCGGACGGCGTGGGGCGTCACCTCGACCATCTCCTCGTCCTGGAGGTACTGGATGGCGCGTTCCAGCGTCATGGGCTGGATGGGCGTGAGGGTGAGGGCCTCGTCCTTCAGGACTGAGCGCATGTTCGAGAGCTTCTTTTCCTTGGAAGGGTTCACCAGCAGGTCGGAATCGAGGTTGTGCACGCCGACGATCATGCCCTCGTAGACAGGATCGCCGGGGACGACGAAGAGCTGCCCACGCGGCTCGAGGTGATAAAGCCCGTAGGTGACGCCGTTACCGCTCCTGTCGGAGACGAGGAAGCCCGTAAAGCGCTCGTTGAAGTCGCCGCGGTAGGGCTCGTAGCCCAGGAAGTAGGTGTTCATGATGCCCGTGCCCTTCGTATCGGTGAGGAAGGTGTCGCGATAGCCGATGAGGGCGCGCGTGGGCACCGAGAATTCGAGGTGGACGCGGCCGCCGTCGTGGCAGGAATAGGAGAGCATCCGGCTCTTGCGCGCCAGGAGCTTGTCGGTGACGATGCTCGCGAAGTTTTCGTTGCAGTCGACGAAGAGGTTTTCGATGGGTTCGAGCTTGGCGCCGTCCTTGTGCTTGAAGATCACTTCGGGCCGGCTGACGCAGATCTCGAAGTCCTCGCGCCTCAGCATTTCAATCAGAATGACAAGCTGGAACTCCCCTCTGCCCCGCACGTTGTAGCCGCCTCCGCCTGCCACTTCCTCTATCTGGATGGAGACGTTCTTGAGGGTTTCCTTGCGCAGGCGATCGAAGAGCTTGCCCGACTGGACGTTCTTGCCGTCCATCCCCGACAGGGGGGATGTGTTCACGTAGAAGCGCATCGACACGGTGGGCTCGTCGATGGTGATACGGGGCAGGGCCTTGGGCGCCTCCCGCGTGCAGATGGTGTCGCCGATGTGCACGTTCTCGATGCCCGAAAGGACGATGATGTCGCCGGGTTCGGCGCTCTCCGCCTCGACGAGCTTGACCCCCGAATAGGTATGGAGCTTGGAGACATTGAGGATTTCGCGGACATCGCCTTCCCCTATGCACACGAGGCCGTCCTTGGAGTGGGCGCGGCCGTTCACCACCTTGCCGATAGCCTGGCGACCGAAGTAATCGGAATAGGAGAGATCGGAGACGAGCATCTGGAAGGGCTCCCCCTGGGAATAGGCGGGCGGGTCGATGCTGGCGATGATGGCCTCAAAGAGGGGGCTCAGGGTTTCGCCCTCGCCCTCGAGTGATTTTTTCGCCATGCCCTGCTTGCCTATGGCGTAGAGAAGGGGAAACTCGAGCTGTTCGTCGGTGGCGCCGAGGTCGATGAAAAGGTCGTAGACCTCGCTCAATACTTCGGCGGGGCGGGCGTCGGGCCTGTCGATCTTGTTGATGACGACGATGATGGAAAGGCCGCCCGCGAGGGCCTTGCTCAGTACGAAGCGCGTCTGGGGCAGGGGGCCTTCCGATGCGTCGACGAGAAGGATGGCGCCGTCCACCATGGAGATGGCGCGCTCGACCTCACCGCCGAAGTCGGCGTGGCCGGGGGTATCGAGAATGTTGATCTTGACGCCTTCCCAGACGACAGAGCAGTTCTTGGCGGCGATAGTGATGCCGCGCTCGCGCTCAAGATCCATGGAATCCATGAGGCGTTCGGGGGCTTCCTGCCCCTCCCGGAATACGCCGGACTGTCTAAACATGGCGTCGACGAGGGTGGTTTTTCCATGGTCGACATGGGCTATTATGGCGATATTCCGAATCGCCGGGTTCGAGGAATCTTTGCGGGCCAAAATAGGGGCTCCTGATTGCTGGTTGCGGTGAGGATGTCTCCATAGTATAGATAATTGGCCTTTTGGTATAGAGCGGGGGTCCGAGGCGGTTTATACTATCGGCCCAAGGAAGGAATTATGCGGAAGCGGATAGGCGATTATAGCATAGAAATCGGGGAAATGAGGAAGGGCAGGCTCAACAGGATCAGCGATGTGGCCGGGGTTTTGGTCGGGCATTGCACGGTCGAGGAGGGTGACTCGAGGACGGGCGTCACCTTCATTTCGCCCTCCGTGGCGAACCCTTTTTCG
>PGXP01000304.1 GCA_002839205.1 Spirochaetae bacterium HGW-Spirochaetae-9 | reverse complement strand
ACCGCTCCGATTCGAAGGACAAGGGATCGTTGTGGACGACAAGCGACGGTATGTCCAGATCCTGGTTGAAGCTCATGAGTGGTATCCAACCGAGCAGCGGACGGTTCGGACCGGCCAACTTCCTTAGTGTCCCCTCATCCTTGATGGTGACATCGAGCATTTCCACCAGCAAGGCCAGCAGAATACCGAGAGCGCCTCCGAGGAGCACCGAAACAGCCAGGATCAACATCTTGTTGGGGCTGACGGGAATCGCTGTTCCTTCACGGTTTTGGGTTACAATGGCAGGATCGACAACCGTAACGCTCCCGGCAACGGCAGCTTCGGCGATCTTGACCTCCTCCAACAACTCCATGAGGCGCATGCGCAATGTCTCGTACACCTCCACATCGCGCTGCAAGTCCAACAATTGGCGTTCAAGGATCGGCAGATGCGACAACTCGTCCGAGTAGGTCATCTCTATCGATTCCAACACCGACATCTGGGCTTCGGTCATGGCCCGCTGGTGCATGGCCTTGGCCAACTCCTGCGAAGTGACCATGATGAACGGATCGGTGCTCAAGCCACGGGGCGCCACCAGAAGCGTCACCCGATCCAACAACGACTTGGAGAGCTGGTTCAATGCGCTCTGCAATACGAACAGACGGTCGGACCCTTCGGGCACCCCCTCTTGGATCGCTTCGTACATGATCAACTCGCGGCTTCGTTGCATATAGGATTCGAGCAGGTTGCCCATGTCGATGTCGGCGAGTACTTCGTCGTACCCGGGTGTTTCCAAGGCAAAGGAGGACAGGGTCTCCTCATGGGCCTGTATGATCAGGTCGGCTTCCTTCAACTGCAATGCAAGCGGTTCACGGCGAAGCTGGAAATAAGCGATCTTCTCTGAAAGAAGCTTGCTCTTGTCGGAAAGCTGGATATAGTTGCTCTCTTCCCTAAACCGTCCCAAGGCATCGGCGGCAGCCTGCAGCTGCTTTTCATTTATCGGAATCTGGGACTGGATGAAATCCTTCTGGATGGTCTTGTTGTTTCTGGCGATGCTCCCCAACAGTTCGTTGTAGCTCTCTGCCAGGGCATTGGCGAAATCGCGTGCGAATGTCGGATCCTGGTCGGTCACGGTGATCCTGACGATATTGGTGTCCTTGACCGTGGTGACACTGGTACGGCCCTTGATATTGCCGACAATCCCTTCACCGGCATAGGAGACACCATCTTCGGTCCGATAGCGGGACAAGTCGAGTTTCGCCAAGGCACTTTCGATATTGCTCCTGCTGAGGGTCAACTCCACCTCGGTGGATATCTTCGCTGTGCTTTGACCCAGCAACATGCTTTCGAAATCGGTTCCCTTTTGCAACGAATCGACCAGGATGGTCACTTCCGATTCATACATGGGCGTTACATATTGCAGGTAGCCGACAGCAGCGGCCACCACCAGCACGAACACAACGATTATCCAAGCAAGGCGGACCTTGAGGATATGGAGCAACTCCTTGATGCTCATCCCCTCCTGCATATCGTCATCGGGAATTTGTTGTGCCATATTCATGCTGTCCACGTATGTGTCTCCTCCCTCTGGGATTACATTCTCGA
>PGXP01000303.1 GCA_002839205.1 Spirochaetae bacterium HGW-Spirochaetae-9 | reverse complement strand
GCGATCGAACAGAAGACCACACACAACAATCCACGGTCCATTGTCGGTACCATAACAGAAATATACGACTACTACCGGTTGCTTTGGGCTAGGATCGGCCAACCGTTCTGTCCCGAATGTGGTCGCGAGATCACCGAACAATCGATCGATCAGATTCTGGACACGGTCTATCGGTATCCACAGGAGAGCAGGTTGATGATCCTCGCACCGGTGATACTGGGAAGGAAAGGGGAACATAAGAAGGTATTCGAGGATGCGAAGAAGGGTGGCTATGTTCGGGTGCGTGTGGATGGGGAGATAATGGATCTCGACACCGCCATCGTCCTGGACAAGCAGGTGAAGCATACCATAGAAGTCATTGTCGACCGTGTGGTGTTGCGTCCCGATGGTCGAAGCCGTTTGGCCGATTCTATTGAGATGGGGATTGAAATGACCGGTGGCTTGGTGAGTATCCTGATACTGGATGCCGACGGCAGCGAAAAGGTCGAGACGTTCAGCGAACACAACAGCTGCGCCCACTGTGGGATAAGTATTCCGGAACTTGAGCCACGCCTGTTCAGTTTCAACAACCCCTTCGGCGCTTGTCCTTCCTGCCATGGATTGGGCACAAAGACCGAATTCGACCCTGACAAGGTTATCCCCGATAGGAAACGTTCCTTCAACCAAGGGGCGATCGCGAGCCAGAATCCCGATGCCGTATGGTCACGTGCCCCCCTCGAGGCGTTGGCCGAACGGTACGGATTTACACTGGATACACCTTTCGAGAAATTATCGGATGAGGTTATATCTGTCATTTTATATGGCACCGAGGAACGGTTGCCGATCAAGTACAAGAATGAAAAGAATCATGGGTATTACACCATGGAAAAGCCGTTCGCAGGTATTATTCCCGATTTGAAAAGACGCTATTTCGAAACGAATTCCATGCAGATCCGCATGTGGATGGACTCGTTCATGACGAGCCGTACCTGCGAGGTGTGCCATGGTCAACGGCTCAGGTCGGAGGCATTCTCAGTCCTTGTGGGTGGCATGAATATCGTTCAGGTCACTTCGATGTCTGTCAAGGAATCGGTAGCATTTTTCCACGGGCTACAACTTACCGATACGCAAAATGAGATTTCCAAGCAGATCCTGAAGGAAATAAAAGCAAGGTTGACCTTCCTGGTGAATGTCGGCCTCGATTATCTGACCTTGGACCGCCCCTCGGGATCGCTCAGTGGAGGAGAAGCACAGCGCATCCGTCTGGCGACACAGATCGGATCTGCCCTCAGTGGGGTGATCTATGTGCTGGACGAACCATCGATCGGATTGCACCAACGGGACAACCAACGGTTGATCGATACCCTGAAGACGTTGCGCGATATTGGCAATACCGTCATTGTCGTCGAGCATGACGAAGCCACGATCCGTGAAGCCGATTATGTGATCGACCTCGGTCCGGGCGCCGGAGTCCATGGGGGAGAGATCACCGCACAGGGGACACCTGAGGAAATCGAAAGGAATCCGGCTAGCATCACCGGGCAATACTTGTCCGGAAAGTTGCACATGTCGACTCCTTCGGAGAGACGTGAAGGTTCTGGGGAATCGCT
>PGXP01000038.1 GCA_002839205.1 Spirochaetae bacterium HGW-Spirochaetae-9 | reverse complement strand
CTGGGATTCCTTGAGAGCGCAGGCCCTGGCGCGGCTTCCGGAACCCGCCTTCCTTATTGATCGCCTTAAAGAAGCCGGCTGTCCGGTGCGGCTAGCCGACATCGGACTCGATCGGAATAGCCTTTATCGAGGGTTCATCATCGCCAGTCTCATCAGGCAACGTTATACGACACTCGATCTCGCCGACGAGTTCGGGCTTCTGGAAAGTTTTGCCAAATCGGCGTCATCATGGGATACTTTATTGTCCGATTCACCGTCAATGGAGGTTGAGCAATGTCGCAAAAATCAGGCGGAAAACTAGTTCTCGGCATCGATTATGGGACGGACAGCTGTCGCGCGGTCATCATCGACACCGACGATGGAAACGAGATCGCCGAGGCTGTGACCAGATATCCGCGTTGGGCTGAAGGAAAATTCTGCGAGTCCGGAAAGAATGTCTTCAGGCAGCATCCGCTCGATTACGTCGAATCGCTCCAGGCGGTGATGAATGGGTTGCGGGACAAGGCCGGCACCGAAACCCTCTCCGCCATTCAGGGCTTATCCATCGACACGACGGGTTCGACGCCTTGTGCCGTCGATGCCGCCGGGACGCCACTCTCCCTCCTGCCCGAATTCGCTCAGGATCCGGACGCGATGTTCATCCTGTGGAAGGACCATAGTGCCATCGACGAGGCTACGGCGATCAACAGGGCAGCGAAAAGCTGGGGCGGCGAAGACTTTACGAAATACGAGGGCGGAATCTATTCGTCTGAATGGTTCTGGGCCAAAGTCATGCACGTAATCAAGGTCAATCCGGGCGTTGCGGCGGCTGCCCATTCCTTCGTCGAGCACTGCGACTGGATGCCCGCACTTCTCACCGGGACGCATGGGCTGGACGCCATCAAGCGAAGCCGCTGCGCGATGGGTCACAAGGCGATGTGGCATGCAGGATTCGGCGGCTACCCGACCGATGAATTCCTGAACCTTCTCCACCCGGAACTCTCCAGAATCCGCGCGACGCTCGGGAATGAAACCTGGACGAGCGACACGACCTGCGGCCAGCTCACGGAAGCCTGGGCCGAGAAGCTCCATCTGACGTCGGGCATTCCCGTGACCGTGGGCGCCATTGACGCGCACATGGGCGCCGTGGGCGGCGGCGTGAGGGAAGGCGTCCTCGTAAAGGTGATGGGCACGAGCACCTGCGACATGATTGTCGGCCCCAGGCCTGGAGCCGACGAAAAGCTCGTAGGGGGCATCTGTGGCCAGGTCGACGGTTCGATCATCCCCTCCATGCTCGGCTACGAGGCCGGGCAAAGCGCCTTCGGCGATGTCTACGCATGGTTCAAAAAACTGCTTTCCTGGCCTATCGAGACATTGCTGCCGGACAAGGCTGAAGAAATCGGCTCCCGGCTCATGGAAGCCCTCGAAAAGGAAGCAGCCCTGATCGATGCGGCCTCATCCCTGCCCCTCGCCCTCGACTGGCTCAATGGCCGCAGGACGCCCGATGCCAACCAGCTTTTAAAAGGCGCGATAACCGGCCTGACGCTCGGCACTACGGCCCCCATGATCTACCGCGCCCTCATCGAGGCCACGGCCTTCGGCTCCCGCGCCATCGTCGAACGCTTCAGGAGCGAAGGCGTGAGGATAGACAGGATCGTCGCCATCGGCGGCGTGGCCAAGAAATCCCCCCTCGTCATGCAGATCGTCGCCGACGTCCTCGGCATGCCCATCGACATCGTTACGGGCGACCAGTCCGTCGCCCTTGGCGCCGCCATGTTCGCTTCCGTCGTCGCCGGCATCCATCCAACAATCGCCGAGGCGCAGAGGCGCATGCTTCCTCCCGTCGAGCGCGTCATCGAGCCAAACAAAGAGCTCGCGGTCCTGTATGACGAGCGCTATGGTAAGTATGTAGAGTTTGGTCGATTTATCGAAGGCAAGCTTACCTAAAGCGCTTAACGTAATTTAGCTTGCGGGCATGTCTGTCGAGGAGTATTATGATAACTCACAAGTAATAATAAAAGAGGTTACGCCACAAGTCCTGCCAACGAGAGCGTAGAATTGTAGTAAAGGAAAATGATCGAAACGTTGATCGGCATAGAGAAAAGGAATTAGTCGTGGAAGCAAATGATATCGCCGCCCTCGTCTTGAAAAATGAAGATGAGCATATCGAGTTTAAAAAGGCTGAATCTTCTTTCGATTTCGACATGCTCGTCGGATATTCTGTAGCCCTCGCGAACGAGCGTGGCGGTATGATCGTGCTCGGCGTAACTGACAGAAAACCTCGGCAAATCGTCGGCACCCATGCTTATGAAGCCGACTTGGCCAAGATTAAAGAACGACTTATCGTTCAGGTTGGCCTACGAATCGATGTGGAAGAAGTGCGATGCCCCGAGGGACGCGTGCTTGTATTCCATGTTCCATCCCGGCCTATTGGAATACCCTTGCATGTGAATGGCCGCTATCTCATGCGCGCAGGAGCGGCGCTAACCGCGATGTCCGCAGATATGCTCAAACGAATATTTGACGAGGCAGGTCCTGATTTTACGGCAGAAATCTGTAGTAACGCTTCGATTAATGATCTCGATGTTAAAGCGATCGAGAATTTCCGGATGCGCTGGGCGCAGAAATCCGGCAACGAAGCGAGAGAACATATTTCCCAAAAACAGCTGCTTTCAGATGCCGAACTCGTTATAAAGGGAAAGGTCACCTATGCGGCCTTGATTCTCTTCGGCACCCACGAAGCGCTGGGACAGCATTTGAGCCAAGCGGAAGTGATTTTTGAATACCGCCACAACAACGCCTCCGGGCCCGCCCAGCAGAGAATGGAATTCCGTCAGGGATTCTTCTCCTTTTATGACAAACTTTGGGAAACCATAGACTTGCGCAATACGAACCAACATTATCAGGACGGCCTTTTCATCTGGGATATCAAGACCTTCAACGAGCGAGCAGTACGGGAAGCGATCCTCAACGCGGTGAGTCATCGCGACTACCGCTCAGGAGCTTCCGTCTTCGTGCGGCAATATCCAGAACGAATAGAAATCGTAAATCCAGGCGGGCTCATGCCCGGCATCACCCTGGAAAACATCTTATGGGAACAGCTACCTCGGAATAGACGATTAGCGGATTCTTTTGCTCGTTGCGGCCTTGTTGAGCGTTCCGGCCAAGGCATGAATCGCATTTACGAGTCGTGCATAAGGGAAAGCAAAGGCGAACCGGATTTCACTCACACCGATCAAGACCATTTTTGGATCACCTTGAACGGGACCATTCAAGAATCAAATTTCTTAAGAGTACTGGAAAAAATCGGCACCGAGCGTCTTATCAGTTTCTCTACTGAAGATTTCATCGTAATTCAATCGGCCTACTCGGGTCGTCCAATTTCTGCGCGATACGTCAATGTCGCGAAGAGGCTCTTTGAAGAGGGCTTGCTCGAAAGGTCGCCCGTATTGAAAGGTCGGCCATGGATACTTTCCAGAAAGCTTTACGCTGCAGTCGGGCAACAAGGCATCCATACGCGCAAAAAAGGGCTTGATAAAGAAACCAATAAAGCCCTCCTCATCAAGCATGTAAAATCAAGCGAGCCTAGTGGCGCGAAGATGATTGAGTTGCTGCAAGTACTGCCAGCGCTTGATCGTCATCATGTACGTTCGCTTTTATTGGAACTAGAGGCAGAAAGCCGCATCTTTGTTAGCGGCAAAACCAATGCCGCGAGATGGCATATTGATAATAACGGCCGCAAATGATTGTTTTACGCAATTCTACGCAATTCTACGCAATTTGCATTTTTTAAGTAATTATACAAAAAGACTTTATTTTTTATTTGACTATAAAACTTACGCAACTTTAATGCAACATTTTGTCGCAATTGAAAATTCGAATAGCCTATGTGGCTAAAACCAACAAGAGAAAAGCAGCATCACCTCTATATACCCATATGATGAAAAAGCTATTCCCTCACCGTGCAAAGATCGGAGAAATTCTTTGCCTCAAAAAGCTTCGTAAGTGAAGTATACCTGAACCAGTGCCCGCCGCCCCTGGCAACAGCCAGCGGCTGAGGCAGCTGCAGGTAATTCCCGATCAACAGCAGATGGCAGTCGGCCATGCTGTCTCGCGGTTTAGAGGTTCCCGAAGCTGATGGATCAATATTTCCTCTTTTTCGCCTCTGCGTTTCCCTGATCAGGTAAACGCCACGGATCATCCTGTATGGACCATCAGACCGAGGAATATCGATGACTGCCAGATAATGGACTCGTTCCAGGCGGGATGGCGATGGTCCTCCCCGAACGTAGATGTGATAGTGTTCCGCATATCCATCGCTGAATTTATTTAGATACTCCCTGTCCCGGTCGGATGAAAGGTAGACAATAAGGACATCGTCCTCGGAGTATTTCAGTCCTGAAACGGGAATCTTCACCGATGTGCGATCGGTGACAGCCGCAGGATTGCGCAGTTCAAGCGCGTCTTCCAAGTATTCCTGAAGCCATATACTTCCATTTTCCCCGGGGACCAAGGGGAAAGCGCCTATGCCCACTTCGCTGATCGCCGAATAATAGGGATTATTGCTGAGCGCAGCCGTTTGGTCGAACAGCCCAGGATACAGCGCAAGCGCCGATATGACAGGCCTCGATTTTTCATCTTCAGAGATCAGATAGATCGAATCGCGATAGCGGTGCATCTGATCTATCGCGTCGGGAGGCACCAGATATTCCGAAACTCTTCCCATACCCTCATCACGGTTCCACAGGTCTTCCGGCTGTTTTACCTTTAAGCGGTATTTCGCATCAAAAATCCATAGCAGCCGGCGTTCAGGAGTCTCTACCGCTGCTGGCCAGTGCGCTTCCAGTACAATATCCGGCCTCTGCGAAACGGTGAAGCTCACAAGCTTCCTGTCACCGCTGCGGCTGAACACCGGTTCATGCGAGAGCGACAGCCGCACTCCATTCGCGCCTTCAAACCTGAATGCTGAGCTGTTGTCGATGTCGCGCTGTACTCCATTCGTTCTCCAGCGAGGCGATTTTTTTTCCTTAAGCACAAGTCCCAGGTTGACCAGAATGTTGCGGACTTCCAGAAAACACCAAATTTCATAGAGTTCGTTAATGCTGCGCATTCCCAAGCGGCTTGAAGCCGCATGAGCGAAGAATTCAAGGCACCTTCGCAGCTCCAGCCATGCGCGATAGACGGCGGAATAGCCAGTGCGGTTGTAGAGCACGAGCGACTCCTGCGACATTCCGGTAAAACTCCCTACGCCGCGGAACATCGGATTCGCTTTAATTGTCGCCATTGAGCGAATCCATCCATTGAGACGCGCCAGAAAGGAAGCAGAAATACCTGGTCTATCTATTGCAGTCCTGAAACGCTGCAGCCCTATAAGGCATTCGTTGAGAACATGGAGAACAAAGCGGTTTTCTGGCGTATCAAGGCTCGAATGCCATATATCCGTATCGTAGCGGTGACCGGTCTGAATTCCATCTTCTGCGATCTTCTCTTCTAGCCGGTGATTCAGCCTTCCTTTCAGGCGATCCAGACGCACAGATGAAGTCTCCTGGACTATCGCCATATGAGGGTTTTCGATGACAATGCTCAGCCCTTTTTCAAGGCCTTCCCATACTTTTCGGAACTGCGCGAACCAGAGCAGAAGGAATCGGTCATTGCGTCCGCTGCTTCTGCCTGCATCGTTCTCTGTCATGGATCCAAAGCTGAAAATCCATAAAGGATATTCTGACTCTATGGTACTGGTTACAGCCTTTAAGTCGTTCGCATAATCAAGTTTGAGCGGCCACACCTGCCATGCCACGCTGTCTGTCCGCAGTTCAAGGGTACTTTCATCCTGTACGGCAATTTCGAGGGGAAACCAACCGATATCGTTCCCTGTCTTTATCGTACCCCGCCAGGTTCCGTCCTCAACGTCGAGAGAATCTTCTATGGAGCTGAAGACTGGATGGCGGACACTGCGAATAATCCACCCTTTTTTCGGACGCACACTTAAAGCATATATTGAGTTTTCGAATACGGAAGGCCATCGTGCCACAGCATCTGGAACCCAGCAGGGAGCCCGCACCTCAACGCTGGCGGCCAATGAAGGATGATCTTTCGGCCTGCCGAGTAGCCGGGCGAGATCAGACAGCTGGGCTTCTGGATCAGCGGTAGTCCGCAGGCGCAGCAGCCACGACTGCGTATCAATTGCGAGCGCTTCCTTTTTATCCTGCATGATCATGGCCAAAAGGAAGTATATCCGGACCTTTTCAGCCGCTGGCTCATGAAGTCCAGCTTCCGTTTTGCATGACTGCCCAGCCACAGTGCGCCAAAACGCGAAGACCAGTCAGCCATGATATCGTCGATATACGAAGCTTCTCCGCCTTCCCTGTCCATTCCGAGTTTGTTTTCATCGCCTTCAAGACGGGGAAGAAGCTTTGTCATGGCGATCCAGTCGAGAATCTTCGCAACAGGCTGACCAGCAAGGGAGCCAGCTATCAGTAGGCTCTCATTGATGGTGCGATATGCGATTCTAAAGGACGTCTGAGCGAGGACTGCATTCCATTTTTCAAGGAAGTTGAGTACTTCCGATGTCACCTCGCTCGGCAGGCCTATTTCTTTCGAGTCGGTGAATGAAGACAAGCCAGTCCATGGTATTTCGTCTTCGCTTTCACCAAGTGCTGTCCCGCCAAATTTGCTGAAGTCAATGGCATCGAATTCGACCGTCAGCGCACGGTCCAGAACCTTCCGGCTGAAGCCATGCGTCGTCTCATCCATATTCACCGTACCGACGACGATGAGGTTGGGCGGAAGCGGGATACCGCCAGCACCTAAAAAAGCTGTCCAAAGCTGATCGCCGGCAGAGAATCCCAAAGCCGATCTAACGGCTTCTCTTATTTCCTCGCCAATCACAAGAAGGGGCGGCGACTGATACACTCCCGATATCCATTTTCGCTGCTCCAGGACGCTCAGATAATCAGCAAAATACTGCTCAACCGGAGCAAGGTTCATCTCATCGAGGCAGAGCCAGAAAGGCACCATCTTCCTCAGCATCGCCGAAGAGGAAGAAAGCGATAGTTCAGCGCTCCAGGCATTCCTCCATGCCCTGACGAGAAAATGCAGAAATGCTGTAGGGACAAAGACAGGAGATCCAGATACACGGCTGGTATAGCCCAGAAGATCGGTCGGTTCATGCCAGTCAGGACGGACCGGTATCACTTCAACATTGTTGTGCCCCTCAATTTCACGATCCAGAACCCATTTTGTTTTTCCTGTGCCCGAGATGCCTGCAAGGAGAAGAAAGGGTTTGGGAATACCAATCATTTTCTGCATTGGAACCTCTGGAACCTCTGGTGGTCGGGATGGTGGCGAGGTTGGTTTGTTTATTGCAATTTGATATATGGATAGTAATTCTTTCAAGTCGGATTCAAGAATTGAATTGTCTGGTATATTCCCTTTTGGATAGAATTTTGCACCGATATTAGGTTCTTCATAGGAGCTACCGAGCGGTGTACTCGATCTCAGCTCAATATTTGGAATCCATCGAGAAAGCTGCGGATTTGATGAGCGAAGGTGCAGGGCAAAAGCTTTAGCTTTTTCCATTGCCCTCTTTCGTTTCAATTCCTTTATTATTTCTGTGGTACCTTGATTGAGTGAGAGATATACGCCACTCATATCTTCTCGAAATAAATAGACTGGATAGAAGCCCTTTGTCGTCGTTCTGGTTATTTTACTATCCATCACTGCCAACCAAGGCACACTCGCCCAATTTCCAGCACCCGCACTTCCAGTAATCGTATAACGCTCTGCATCGTTCCCAAGTATAGTGCGAATGATTAATGGAAAATCAGAACGAATGAATAAAGCTAATGGATTCACTCCGAAGCGGTCTTTTCGGGATTGCGGCCATTCAGCTAAAATCTTTTCGATTGCTTGCTTTAAATTCATTCTTCCATCCAATTTTAAAAGATGGCTTATTCTATATCTAAAACATCAATCTCGATAGTTCCATTTTATTACAAAAGATAAAAGTAAAACCTGTAAATATTTCATCGTGCTTACAGTAGTACACCGATTTTCGAACTTAAATCCCTTCCTGCGCCGTGCGCGCGATGATCTCTTCCTGGTGGCGCAGGTCGAGATCGACGAAATAGTCGCTGTAGCCGGCCACGCGCACGAGAAGGTTGCGGTATTCGCTTGGATTGGCCTGGGCCTTGCGAAGCGTGGCCGTGTCGACGACGTTGAACTGCACGTGGTGGCCGTCGAGGGCGAAGTAGCCCCGCACGAGGCCAGCGAGGGCGTCGACGCCGCGATCGCCCGCCAAGGTAGAGGGCAGGAAGCGTTGGTTCAAAAGGGTTCCGCCCGTCCGCACCTGATCCATCTTGGCCACCGACTTCATCACCGCCGTGGGACCATTCCTGTCCGCCCCCTGCGAAGGGGAAGACCCGTCGGATTCAGGGCTGTGGGCACGGCGGCCGTTGGGCGTGGCTCCCAGCTTGGTTCCGAAGTAGATATGGCAAGTCGTGGAGAGCATGTTCACGCGGTAGGTAGGGCCGCGCGTGCTCGACTTTCCCTCGATCGCCGCGAGCTCCGAGGCGAATACGCGTCGCATCAGATCGTCCGCCCTGTCGTCGTCGTTTCCATAGAAGGGAACGCCGTTCCATATCGTTTCGCGCAGCTCCTCATAGCCCTGCCAGTCGGCGGCGAGCGCTGCCATTAGCTCCTTCATGGAGACGCTTCCCTTGCCGTACACCATCGTCCTGATCGCCGAGAGGCTGTCCGTTATCGTTCCGATGCCGCAGCACTGGATGTAGTCAGTGTTGTAGCGCGCGCCGCCATTGTAATAGTCGCGGCCGTTCCTGACGCAGTCGGCGATGAGTACGGAGAGATATGGCGCGGGCACGTTCTCGGCGTAGATCCGGGCGAGCTTGTTGTCCACGCGGATCTTCCAGTCCACCGCCCAGCGCAGCTGGGCCTCGAAGGCGGCGTAGAGGGCCTCGAAATCGCCGAAGGATTCGGCGCGGCCGGTGGCCGGCCCGACGCGCTTTCCGCTCAAGGGATCTATGCCGTCGTTCATGGCCAGTTCGAGGATCTTGGGCACGTTGAGGTAGCCGTGGAGGATATAGGCTTCCTTGCCAAAGCAGCCCGTCTCGACGCAGCCCGAGGTACCACCCTCCCGGGCGTCCTCGAGGGATTTCCCGGCGCGCAGCTGTTCGCGGACGATGATGTCGGCGTTGAAGAAGCTGGGATAGCCAGCCCCCTTCCGCGCCACCTCGGCAGCGAACTTGAGGAAGGGCTGGGCCGTCTTCGTCGACACGTGGACGGAAGGCTGGGGCTGAAGGAGGTGGAGTTCGTCGAGGCTCTGGAGCAGCAGCGCCGACACGGCGCCTGAAGCGTCCTCGCCGTCGCGGTCCACCCCGCCCAGGCTTATCTGCGTGAAGTCGTTGTAGGTGCCGCTCTCGGCCGCCGTCACGCCCACCTTGGGCGGGGCGGGGGTGTTGTTCACCTTGACGCAGAAGCAGGCGAGGATTTCCTTCGCCCTTTCGGCATCGATCCTGCCGGCGGCCAGATCGCGCCGGTAGAAAGGCTCGAGATGGCGGTCGAAATGGCCGGGGCTCATCGAGTCCCAGCCGTTGAGTTCGGTGATGGTGCCGAGGTGGGTGAACCAGTAGGTCTGCACCGCTTCGTGGAAGGATGTGGGGACGTTGGCCGGTATCGTGTCGCAGATGGCCGCGATGGCAAGCAGCTCCTCGCGGCGGGCGGGGTCGGTTTCGGCCGCTGCCATGGATTCGGCGAGCCTGGCGTGCCTGCGCGCGAAGATGATCGCCGCTTCGCAGGCAATGTCCATGGCGACGAGCTCCTCGTTCTTGTCGTAGGCTTCCGGATCGCCGCTCCAGTCGATGGTGGCCCGAGCTTCGGCTATCTCGGCGCGATACTCCTCCAGACCTTTGGCGTAGATGGCGCCGTCCAGGGCGGTGTGTCCCGCCGCCCGCTGCTCCATGAACTCGGTGAACATGCCGGCTTCATAGAGTCCGCTCCATTCGGCGGGCATATCGGCGAAGGCGCGGGCGC
>PGXP01000037.1 GCA_002839205.1 Spirochaetae bacterium HGW-Spirochaetae-9 | reverse complement strand
ACCGAGCTCGTCTTCAATACGCCGCTTACCGTCAAGCACTTCGAGACGATCTACAAGCTGAGCCAGGAAAAGGTGTTCATCTACGGCGGACGCGAGAACAAGGCTAACCCGCTGTTCTCCTCCGGCCAGGTCGGTATGCACTTCGAGTCCATCGGCGGCTACGCCAACTTCAAGAATACCTGCAAGTTCGAGTTCGGCGTTGCGACACTGCCTTACTATCCCGATGTGAAGGGCGCTCCCCAGAACTCCATCATCGGCGGAGCCAGTCTCTGGGTGTTCAACAACAAACCCAAGGCCGACTACAAGGGCGTGGCTGACTTCATGGCCTTCATCTCCCTGCCCGAAAACCAGGCTTTCTGGCATCAGAGCACAGGCTACCTGCCCATCACGACAGCCGCCTACGAACTCACCAAGTCCCAGGGATTCTACAAGACCAATCCCGGCCCCGAAGTCGCCATCAAGCAGCTTCTGCGAGCCGCTCCCACGGGCAATTCCATGGGCATCCGCTTCGGCAACTTCAATATCATCCGCGAAATCGAAGACCAGACCTGGGAAGACATCCTGGCTGGAAAGATCAGCGTAAAAGATGGTATCAACAAGATGGTCAAGGACGGAAACGAAACCCTCCGCGCATTTGAACGTCTCAATAAGTAGCTCGATTTTTCTTGAGTTGTGCTATAATCATGGGGCCGCCGCAAGGCGGCCCTTCTGATGATACAGGGCAAGAACAGTCGGCACACTGTGGCCCAAGACTGTTCAGCCGTATTTTTCTGCGTTAGGATGCATCATGGCGAAACAATACGAATTCCCCTCCAAGGGCCTGCCCTACCTTCTGGTTCTCCCGCAGATGGTCATCGTCTTCATCTTCTTCTTCTGGCCATCCGCTCAGGCGATCTGGCAGTCCTTCTTCCTGCAGGATCCATTTGGCGGAAGGGTGATTTTTGTCGGATTCGAAAACTACACCCACCTCCTCTCTGATCCCGACTATTGGGCTTCATTCAGGGTTTCAGTGGCTTTCGCCCTCGCCATAACCATTTTTTCCATGACGATCGCCCTGTTTCTCGCCGTGCAGACAAACAAAAAGATTAAATTGGGCTCCTTCTACAAGACAATGATGATCTGGCCCTACGCTGTCGCAACAATGGTAGCCGGTGTCCTTTGGCTTTTCATGTTCAATCCCAATGTGGGTATTGTCGCATGGCTCCTCAAATACAAGATGGGCATAGACTGGAATCATCTCCTGAAATCCAACCAGGCATTCCTGCTCCTCACTATCGCGGCGAGCTGGAAGCAGATCTCCTATAATTTCGTTTTTTTCCTCGCCGGGCTTCAGAGCGTCCCGCTCCCCCTCGTGGAAGCGGCAGCCATCGACGGGGCGGGACCGACAAAACGATTCTGGCGCATCATATTCCCCATGTTATCTCCGACAACCTTCTACCTGCTCATTATGAATCTGGTATATGGCTTCTTTGAAACCTTTCCCATTGTCCACCAGGTCACGGCAGGCGGACCGGGCAAATCCACTCAGATTCTCGTCTACAAGGTGTGGAGGGACGGCGTGATCAACCTGGATCTCGGAGGTTCGTCGGCTCAGTCGGTCATTCTCATGATCATGGTGATTGGCCTCACCGTATTCCAGTTCCGCTTCATCGAGCGGAAAGTCACGTATTAAGGAAGATCGCCATGATAGAGCATAAAAAATCAGCCCGTGCTTTTCCCCATATAGTGCTGTGGCTTGCGATACTCATCATCATTTTCCCGCTCTATTTCGTCTTCGTAGCCTCCACGAGAACGAGCGCCGATATTCTTTCGGCGCCCATGCCTATTTTCCCCGGAACCCATTTTGTCGAAAATTACGGCCGGGCTCTCACGGAGGGCACAAAAAACCTCGGCGCTTCGGCGTTCACCATGATGAAAAACTCCTTCATCATGGCCATGGGTATCTCTATCGGAAAGATAGGAGTATCGCTTCTAGCGGCATTCGCCATTGTTTTCTTCAACTTCCCTGGGCGTAAATTCTGTTTCTGGGCTATCTTCATCACCCTGATGCTGCCGGTGGAAGTTCGCATCATGCCGACCTACAAGGTGATATCCGATCTCGGCCTTCTCAATTCCTACGCGGGGCTTATACTGCCCATGATTGTGTCGGCCACTGCGGTCTTTCTCTTCAGGCAGTTTTTCCTATCTGTTCCGCGCGAAATAGCCGAGGCGTCCCAGATCGATGGGGCTTCTTCGATGCAGTTTTTCCGCTCAATTCTGCTGCCGATGACCCGCACTCCCATCGCCGCGATGTTCGTCATCCAGTTCATCTACGGATGGAATCAATATCTGTGGCCCTTGCTGATCACGACCAAGCAGGAATACTACACCCTTCTCATCGGCATCAACCGCATGCTCTCCGGGGCCGATGTCCAAATCGAATGGCAAATCGTCATGGCGAGCGTCCTCCTGGCGCTCATTCCCCCTGTCTTTGTGGTCATTGTGATGCAGAAGCAATTCATAGCGGGCATGACGGACACGGAAAAATGAGCCTGTTATTTCGCTGCTGAGACGTTGAACGATTGCAAAAAGGGGGGCGGACATCGAAAGATGGCCGCCCCCCTTTTTAGTATTGGATCCTGGAGATCCTGTATTCCAGTCCAGGCTTCGAAAATCTAGATATTGTCCGTGAGGTAGCCGCCATCCACGGGGATGCTCACCCCTGTGACGAATCCTGAGGCAGCGTCGCTCGCCAGGAAGAGGGCTGCGCCCCAGAGTTCCTCGAACTTGCCGAAGCGTCCGAAGGGCGTGCGCGCGATGATCGACTTCCCACGGGCTGTGAGATCGCCGTTTGGGTCGAGGAGGAGGGCGCGGTTCTGGTTGCCCACGAAGAAACCGGGAGCAATGGCGTTCACCCTGATGCCGTGGGGTGCGAGCTCCTTGGCCAGAGCCTCGTTGAGATTGAGGAGGCCGGCCTTGGCCGCGTCGTACGCCCAGGTTCCTGACAGCGCCTTGTAGCTCGTCATCGAGGTCATGTTGATGACCGTGCCCTTAATGCCTCGGGCAATCCAGTATTTGGCGAAGACGCGCGTCGGCGTGACAAGGCCGGCGAGAAGGTTGAGCTCGAGAATGTCCTTGAAGAGGGCTTCGTCGACTTCGACGAAGGGCGTCTTGCCCTTGTTCCCCCCGACGCCGTTGACGAGAATGTCGGGGGGATTGCCCGCGAGCCTTTCCGATTCGGCCAATGCGGCTTCACAGGCTTCCCTGGATGCCGTATCGACGGTGACAGAGAATACTTTTGAACCGGGGACAGCCGCGGCAACCTGAGCGGCCGCTTCCGCCATGGGGTGATTGGTGCCGCGGCCCCAGAGGATGACTGTGGCGCCGGCCTTGGCAAAGCCTATCGCGAGGTTGCCGGGAATGCCCCCACCCCCGCCCGTGATCACCGCGGTTTTGCCTTCCAGAGAAAACATCGATTCGATAAATGACATTCCAACTCCTCTTAGCTTCCCGGCATTATGAGGTTCGGCAGGAACATCGTGATGGCCGGGATATAGGTGACAAGCAGAAGCACTATTATCATGGTTATATAGTACGGCATCAAGGCTTTTGTCACTTTTTCGATGGAAATTTTTCCTACCGCGCAGCCCACGAAAAGCGCCGAACCGACAGGAGGCGTACAAAGCCCGATCGCCAGGTTGATGAGTATGATGATGCCGAAGTGAACCGGTGACAGCCCCAGGGTTGTGACCACGATAGGATAGAGAATGGGCGTCACGATGAGGATGAGGGGAGCCATGTCCATGATCATGCCGAGAAAGAGGAGAAGGACATTGATGAGGAGGAGAAGGAGATACTTGTTGGTCGTGACGGAGAGGATGAGCTCGGTCGCCTTGGCTGGAATGCGCAGGTAAGCCATGAGCCAGCCGAAGGCGCTCGCCGCCGCGATGAGTGCCATGACCATGGAGAGGGTTTTCAGCGAGTTGTAGAGAATGCCTTTCATCGCTTTGAGAGGGATTTCCTTATACACGAAGAACGTGATGAAGAAAGCGTAGACCACAGCGATAGCCGCCGATTCCGTCGCAGTAAAGATTCCGGAGATAACGCCGCCCATGATGATGACAGCCGTCATCAACCCAAGGAAGGCATCCTTCGATATCTTGAGGGCTTCCTTGAAAGATACCTTAGGCTCCTTGGGGTAATTCCGCTTTTTGGCGATGATGAAGGAGATGATCATCATGGATAAGCCGAGGGAAATGCCCGGAATGTAGCCCGCGAGGAAAAGCCTGCCTACCGACACGCCGCCCGCGGCCAGCGAGTAGATTATCATGTTGTGGCTCGGCGGAATGATGACGCCCTGGGTGGAACTCGCCACGGTGAGCGCCACCGCGAAGTCCTCGTCGTAGCCTTTCATCTTCATCATGGGGATGATGATCGTACCGGTTGACGCGACATCGGCCACGGCAGAGCCGGAAATGCCGCCGAAAAACATCGAATCCATGCAGTTGACCATGGCCAGGCCGCCCTGGATCCTGCCAACGAAGACGTTCGCCAGCTCGATAAGCTTTCGCGCTATGCCGCCCTGGCTCATCATCTCACCCGCCAGGATGAAGAAGGGTATCGCCAGAAGGGAAAAAGACCTGACCCCCTGCACCATCTGCTGAACGATGGCCATGAGGGGGATTTTCAGGTAGATGGCCGTTACAAGCGAGACGGAGGCGAGGGAATAGGTGATGGGAACGCGAAGGATCATCAGAAGGATGAAGCCTCCCAGCAGCAGGGTGGTTGCGACGGCGGGATCACTCATGGGTGCCTCCGAAAATATCTTTCAGCTTTCCCTCACCGGAAAGATAATCGTCGAGGGCTTTGTCGTAGGTATCCCATTTGAGAATATGGAGCAGGGCTTCAAGCACGATGGTGATCCCCGCGAGTGGAACGACCAGATAGAGAATTCCGGCAGGCCACCTCGTCGCGGGCATTATAGAGGTCATCGTGAACTGTACGAGGATTCTTCCATAGACGATCATGATGACACCGACGAAGATGACGATGATTTCCATAAGGGTGTCCAGGACGTTATTGAGCCACTTCGGCATCTTTTCCCGAGGCATCAGGTTGATGGTTATATTGAGTTTCTGCTTTACCCCGAGCCCCATCGAAATGAAGATGAACCACACGCAGAGGGTGAGGGCGACTTCCTCCGACCACAGAATTCCGCTGTTAAAAACATAGCGCAGGAAGACGTTTGCGAAGACGATGAGAACCATCGCCACAATCATGATTTTTGCCAGCTCTACCAAAAAAATATGGATGAGGTTGACAGCTCTCAGAATCAAATCTTTCATGTGGTGTATCCTGTAGCCGACAGGGTCGGCGGCGATGAAAAGGCGGTCCGGCCTAAGACCTTATGGCCTTGGGCCGGACCGCTGTCACAATGAATTACGCTAATTACTTTACAGCCTGAATTTGCTTCACGAAGTCCTGGATTTCCTTGGACTGCTTCGCGTAAAGCGGAGCCATGAGGGCTACCCAGGGGGTCTTGTCGGTAACGGTGGAGATCTGCGATCCGCCGGCCTTTACCTTATCGATTGAGATCTGCTCGTACTTGGCCCACTCGGCGCGCTGGAAGTTGACGGCGTCGGCGGCGGCCTGCCTGATCAGGTCCTGGTCGGCCTTCGAGAGCTTGCCGAGGGAAATCTTGGAGCCGATGATGATTTCGGGAACTCTTGTGTGCTCGTCGAGCGTGAAGTACTTGGCGACTTCGAAGTGGCTGGTCGAGAAATAGGAGGCCCAGTTGTTCTCGGCGCCGTCGACGACGCCTGTCTGGAGGGCAGAGTAGACTTCGCCATAGGCCATGGGGGTCGGCACGGCGCCGAAGGCGGAGACGAGACCCATCATGAGCTCGCTCTCCTGGACGCGGATCTTGAGACCCTTGAGGTCGGCGGGCGTCTTGACCGGGCGTTTGGAGTTGTAGAAGTTGCGCGATCCGCCCTCGAACCAGCCGAGGCCGATGAAACCGAAGGGTTCGAGGCTGGCGAGGAGGCTCTTGCCGATATCGCCGTTGAGGACTTTCCACATGTGGGCTTCGTCCCTGTACAGGTAGGGCATCTGGAAGGCGTTGAGCTTGGGAACGAAGGCGGCGACCGGGCTCACCGAAACGCGGGTGATGTCGATGGCGCCGAACTGTACCTGCTCGATGACAGCCTTTTCCTGACCAAGCTGGCTTCCAGGATAGACTTCGATGACGATTCTTCCATTGGAACGCTCTTTCACGAGACGGGCGAACTCTTCATCGCCCAATTCGGTGGGGTAGCCCTTGGGATGGGTTTCGGCCAGCCTCAGGACGATCGCCTTCTGGGCGAAAACCTGAATCGGCATCAGGACAGCGAGAACGAGCATGAGTCCAAGGACGAACTTTGCTTTTTTCATTGCATTGCCTCCATTTAACTATGGCTATAGATTAACCTGAAGTGATTTTGAGGCCATTCGACCGATCGCGGTATTGTATAGTTTTGACTATTTTTTGTACTTTTTTGCGGTCTCTTCGATAAATTGCCTGGGATTCTGCCCTTCAAACTTCTTGAACACGCGCGTGAAGTAAGCCTGATCGGTAAAGCCGACGAGGTAGCTCGCTTCCTTTATGCTACCCCCGCCCGCCATCAGTTCCTTGGCCCTATTGATGCGCACGCGACCCAGAAGCTCGCTGAAGCCGATGCCCAGCTCCCTGGAGATGGCGTGGGAAAGGTGAAAAGGGTTGACACCTAGTGATTCGGCGGCCGAAACCAGGGAGAGTTCCTTTGAGTAGCCCTTCTTGATGTAATCGAGCGCTCGCATGCCGAGACTCCGGAGACTCGCATCCGCCACGCCTGCAGGAAGGAGATCGCCCTCCCCTTTTCCGTGAACGGGAGCGAGCCTGAGGGCTGGGCAGTCTGCGGATGCGAGTCTGGAACCCTCCAGTGCGCGATCGAAGAGAATGTCCGCATCTTCACGGGAAGGGCCGGCCAGGCCGCAGAGGAGAATGCAGGGAGCGCTGTCCCAAAGCTTCCTTCCGGCTTCCTCGAGGATTGGCCAGAGCGGATCGCCGTGCAGGTTCTTCAGGAAGCCCCCGGGATGTGGTGTCGACTGCGCTTTGGCGGAGGAGGCCAGGCCGGTTTCCAGACCGTACATGAGCAGGCAGCCAGCCCCTTCCGCAACAGCGGCCACTGTTTTTTGGGACAATCGGGCTCCGGCATTGCGGGCGGCGGTGAGGGCCAAATCCAGGTATATTTTCGCCGGTGGTGTGGTAGTTTTACCCGGTGCTCCGTGAACCCTGAAGATGATTACAGAACGGGACAGGTCCTTCAGGGAAGAAAGGTTCTCGTATTCGTGGAGGGTTGCCGGGTCGAGGCTGCCAGCCTTCATCTGTACGGTCAATGCGCCTTCAAGTTTTCTTGCAGCCTCGGAAACGGCAGCGATGGATTCCACCTTCTTTCTGGAGAGCGATTCAGGCTCTCTGTTCGCTTCCAGCGAACGTTTCAACACGGACAGAACCTCTTCGGAGGAAGCGGGCTTGAGCAGGTATTCATAGACGCCCTGGCGGATGGCCTTCTGGGCGTATTCGAAGGTATCGAAAGCCGATAGTATGACGATAGGGGCAAGAATGCCTGCCTTTCGCAGCGCTTCTGCGGCGCCGAGGCCGTCGAGGCCGGGCATTTTAATATCGAGGAAAATCACATCATAGTGTCCGGTTCTGCCCTGTTCCAAGGCCTCGTGACCGTTCCTGGCTTCATCGATAAGCATTTCGGGTTCCAACCCGCTACCATGGATGATGAACCGCAGCGCAGCTCTCTCCAGGTCTTCATCGTCGGCGATCAGGATTCTGGCCAAAGCGACACTCCCTTCATCGGTATGGTAAGCCTGATGATAGTCCCTTTTCCCTGCTTCGAGTAAAGCTCGAGCCTTCCTTCGGAACCGTATAGGAGGTATAGCCTTGTCGCCACATTGGCAAGGCCAATGCCGGTACCCTCGAGAAGTCCTTCTTTGGCTTCGATGGTACCAACAGCTGCATTCAAGATTACGCGACGCAGGCAAAGGAGGGTGTCGCGGGGCATGCCCTGTCCCGTATCGATGACGAATGCCTTGACCGTGTTCCCTTTTCGCTGGACAGACACAAGGACGCGAGTTTTGTCCTCCTTGGGTTCTATCCCATGACGAACGGCATTTTCGACGAGGGGCTGGAGAAGAAAGCGGGGTATCCTGATGGCGCTCAAGGAGGCATCGAAGCGGATTTCCCAGTCCAGCCTTTCGCCGAAACGGGCCTTTTGGAAGCCGAGGTATTCGCGCACAATGCCAACTTCATCGCCCAGGGGAACATAAGGTCCTCCTTCCTTCATGGTGGATCGAAGAAGCTTGGCGAGAGATATGGTGAGCCTTTCGGTGACAGGGGCTTTTTCGAGAAGGGCGTTGCGCGCGATGGAGTTGAGTGCATTGAAGAGAAAATGGGGACGCATCTGGTCCTGGAGGTTCATGAGTTGAGCCTCGCGAAGCGCCTTCCCCATGGAGAGCAGGCTTGTCTCCTCGTCGTGCAGCTTTTTTTCAAGTTCGGCTTTTTCCTTCAACCCCTCGATATAGGTACGAATGTTGGCGCTCATGAGATAGAAGCTTTCGGTGAGGATTCCCACCTCATCCTTCGACTTTATCTTTACGGGTGCCACATCCAATTCGCCTCTGGCAAGCTTTTCCGAGGCTTTGGCGAGGGTGCGAATCGGTTTGGTTATGGAATTCGCGACAATGTAGACATAGGCGAGGAGCAGGATGCCGGCTGCGATCATGCCGAGGAGGAGGGCATTGTTGATTGCCTTGGATTGCCTGCTGGAGTCGCGGAAGCTCTCTTCTCCGTCCTTCATGAGGATGCTGAGAAGTCGGGATAGGTACATATCCACATATCCCGCAATTTTTTCCGAGCGGGCGAAGTCGGCATAGTAGTCGCTTCGGCCGGCTACCCTCAGGGAAAAGGATCGTGCGACGAGGGGCAGGTAGGCATCCAGGCCATAGCCGGTAGCCCTGACTTCAAAGCCAGCGTCCGTAGAGAGAAATTCGAGGGGAGCAAGGGAGTTGTTCAGGATCTCCAGATTGGCGATGGATTCTTTGAGGGTTTCAATGGGCCGGGATGAGGGTTCCCTGAGAAAGCGATCGGCATCAGCCCTGAAGGTATTGAGGGCCACGCGCATGCCATGGGCGAGATGGTAGTGGTTGAGTCGGGTTTCATATTCTGCTGCCACTCTATAGGTAGCCCGCTGTGCGACTATCTCCATTGCCACCATGAAAATAATAGCTATGCCGAGAAATGCGAGGAGGCGACCGCGAATTCCTACACGGAAGCGTTTGTTCTTCGCGGTCATTCAGAATTAACCCAGGAAAAGCGGCGTAATGTGGCGCTCGAAGAGATTGAGGCTCACGTTGCGGCTTATGTTGGGCTTGTAGGTTTCGAGGGCATCCAGGTATTCATTGCCCATCTCGGCGGCCACCTTGAAGCCGATGTGGAGTAGCTGGCGCAGGTCCCGGTTATAGTGGGGATTTTTGCCTTCATGCCTCAGGGCCGATACGAAGGCAGCCGAATCCCAGCCTTTCACGACTGCAGGATTCGGGAGTCTGGCCATGGATATGTCGATCACCGTCGCGTAAGGCTTCTGCAGTTCATCGTAACGGGCGTAGGCCTGGGCGTAGACCTTTTTGGCTATCGCGAGCCCCTGGCCCCCAGCCTCGGCCAGTCCGATGAGTTCCTCGAGCCATGAGGTGCCGGCTGTTTTCAGATGGAGGCCGCATCCCAGCTTCCGGATGATTTTCCCCATGCCGGGATAGAGACTGAACTTGTCGCTCCCCGTATGGATGGAGAGCTTGAGGCTGGGGGGAAGGCCGAAGGCGGCCACAGCCCAGGTCGCTACCATTGCATCCTCTTCGAATTCCTTGAGGAAGGCTTCAGGGTCGCCGACATAGTCCACGCCTTTGTTGAAGCGGCCCGAAAACTTGGGGGCTATCGTCTGCACGGGAACGCCGACTTCGGCAAGGCCGGC
>PGXP01000302.1 GCA_002839205.1 Spirochaetae bacterium HGW-Spirochaetae-9 | reverse complement strand
TGTCCATACTCTGCGAAGCAAGATCCATCGATTGGATTTTTCCGTACGTGTCCTCTGCAATGGGCGCGGCAAACAGTAGGGTGAGGCCGGTACAAAGCAGGAAACACGTAACGAGAACGGTGTTCTTGTGTCTCATTGCAGTTTCCTCCTGTAAGTTGGTTTTATTTCCACATTAAAGATACGATACCTACGATGGAATCGGCAAGAGGATAAACAAAGAATTTTTTTATAATTCTATGCATGATAAACATATGTGTGAAATATTTTCACAGCCTGTTACAATTTTTCACAGTATAGGCCGCTAGATTTTTCCGACCACCAGGAATGCTGCAAGAACCGCGGTACCCAGGGAGAAGGAGACGAACAACCCTTGGAAACTACGGGGTCGGGTCCGAATGGTGTGAAGCACTCTGGATCCTATCTTCGAAGTTGCGACGAAGAAGAGTAGGATTCCACCTAGGGTGGTTACTCCTGTCTTCAAGAGGTTGTCGGTGGAATAGAGTATGGGTGGAACGGCAATGTTGGTCCCACCGCGGGACATGAGGGTACCGATAATTGTCAGGATATGGGGAGCTGCCAAGCCTCCGGCTATGCAGAGGACTGCCAGCACAGATTGTGCTGTCAACCGGGCGACAAGTCCATAGGCTTTGGTCTGGGGATTTGCACTAGAACCGGGTAATACGCCCAATTCAGGGTGGAGTCTACCACGCTTCCCGGTTGGCCAATAGATCCTGGAGAGTTTGATGAACGATGCGACGGTCCCGACTGCCGCCGCTGATAGCAAGTAGTAGTGTAGCGACCCCTTCATGGCATAGGTGATGGCAGTCTTGCTGACAAAGCCGTTCAGGGGAGGAATGGCACTGATCGCCAGTGCTCCTATGACAAAACACATGAATGTTACGGGAATTCTCTCACCCGCAGCTCTCAATTTGCCTATACCGTCCCGGAGGATATACACATTCCGTTCCTTCGCCACATCGACAGTCGTTCCTATGCTGAGAAATAACAAGCCTTTGAACAAAGCATGGTAGAAGGCGTGCAGGAATGCCGCGACCATAAGACCCGTTCCCGCTGGACTATCTACGCCGATTGAGATAGCCATTCCCCATGCCGCGACGACATACCCTATCTGACTGATGGAGTGGTAGGCAAGCAATCGTTTTGCATCTTCTTGGGAAAGTGCGATCACAACACCTAGGACGGCAGTGACACCTCCCGCAATACCCATGAGCTCGCCGACTTGCATACCGGCGGGGAACAGGAACAGGATTCGGGAAAGGGCGAATAGGGGGGTCTTGATCAGGACACCTGAGAGCACAGCCGATACGGCGTGGGGGGCGAGTGCATGGGCATCGGGAAGCCACCCGTACAATGGCATTACCGCAACCCTGATTGCGATTGCCGAGACCAGCAAGGCCAATGAAACAATGGAGAGTACCGTGTCGGACGAAGAGATAGCCTGCAAGCCGTTGGATATCCCCTCATAGGAAAGGGCTCCGGTCAAACGATAGAATCCGTATGTGCCGAGCAGGAAGAACACCATTGCCGAAGCGCTCACCATGAGATACGAGAACGATGCGAGGGTGGCTCCCGCTTT
>PGXP01000301.1 GCA_002839205.1 Spirochaetae bacterium HGW-Spirochaetae-9 | reverse complement strand
TGACCCATGGACTGTGGATGATCTACCTCGCTTCCCGCGGTTTCAGCCTGGTCCAGCTGGGAATTCTCGAAGGTATCTACCATATTACCAGTTTCCTCATGGAAGTCCCTACCGGTGTGGTGGCCGACCTATGGGGAAGGAAGGTCAGCCGAATAGCGGGAAGGGTGGTCTCGGTCGCCAGTCTGGCGATCATGTTCTACGCACGCAGTTTTCCTTTCCAGGCAATCGCATTCGTGGCCACGGCCTTGGGCAACAATTTGGAATCGGGTGCTGGCGATGCCTTGGTATACGATTCGTTGCTGCTCGATGGTAGGGAACACAAGTACATGAAGGTCGCGGGAAAGCAGGAACTTGTGTATCAGGCTACGTTGATCGTGGCTTTCGCGGTCGGAGGATATCTCGCATTGCGCTCATATGCCGCCGTATTCGGTTTGTCGATGGGGTTTTTTACTGCGGCCGCGGTGTGCGCATTCTTGTTCCGGGAGCCGCATATCGAGCGGCATGAAGCCTTCGGGGAGCACGGGGGCTTGCTCGGAAAAATCGGCAAGTCGATGCGTCTGCAACTGGTCGAAAGCCTCGCCATCATGCGCAAGCGGGGACGGATCGCGTTCTTCATCGTATTTTCCGAATTGTTGTTCTGTTTGATAACCGTGCAATTCTTCTACTTGCAGAACCATTGGATAGCCCTGGGATGGACGGAATTCGATATCGGTTTGGTTTTCGCCGCAAACGCGGTGGTCGCGGGAATCACAGCGGTCAAGGCTGCGAAAATCGAACAACGCATCGGTGAACGTGGAGTATTGACGCTCATGCCGTTGTTGATGCTGTTCTGCCTGTGGGGAGTCGCTACAACCCCTTTCGGTCAGGTGTTCTTCATCCTGGTGGGGTGTGTGGAGGGGATCCTGATCACAGCGGTCGGGACGTATATCAACAGGCTCATACCCAGCGCACAGCGGGCGACGATCCTCTCGTTTCAGAGCATGGCCTTCAGCCTGTTCATGATCGTGGTATTTCCTGCCGTGGGAGCAATCGGCGATACTTGGTCGATCCCTACCGCCTTCGTGGCCATGGCAGTTGCCGCATCGTTGCTCTGTATTCCCTATCTTTTGGTAGTAAAACCCTATTCCCGTATGTAAGCCCATCAGGGAGGTGCGGTCTGAAGAAGGCATGGCGGATCCTCTATGGGATGCCGTACCGATGCCGGCATATCCGATCGGCTTGACTGGCTATACTTGTAAAGCAGTTGTAATAATATCTGTATAGGTTATGTAAAAATCCTTGCATTTTTATTTGACAACCCCATGCAGCTCGTCTAGTATGGAATCGGGAGAAGGCCGTCTTGAAAACAATCAAAAGCGATGCCATATATGATGATCTCAAATATCGGATTTATTCCGGGGAGTTCAATGGATCGAAACGACTTCCATCCGAAACCGAGTTGTCGGCGTTCTACGCCTGTTCCAGACCAACGTTGCGCAAGGCGTTGGAGGTGCTGGTTGCCGATGGCCTGGTTGTGCAGCGACAGGGAGCCGGTTCCTTTCTCACGGAGAAGGGACTCAGCATTTCCCAAACCACCGAAATACCAACCATCAGAACGTCGTTGTTCGGG
>PGXP01000300.1 GCA_002839205.1 Spirochaetae bacterium HGW-Spirochaetae-9 | reverse complement strand
CGATACGCTATATCTCTATTCCCAGCGTCTTCTTCACGATGATACCTATGACAAACGAGAGTGCGGCCACCGAAAGGCTGATCGTCGCCATCTCACCGAAGCGCTTGAGGAACGGCACATCCTTGGCAACCGATATGTAATAGGTGAACCCGAGGATAATCAGGACCACAGTCCCCAGCATGATACCAAGGGCCAGCATGAATGCGGTATTGGGCAACAACAGGTACGGTAGCACGAGGAATGCGACTGTCGCGAGATAGACGACTCCGGTATACAGTCCCGATTTGAAGGCATTCGTATTTCCCTCGGACCGCGAGGAGAGATATTCGCTGCTGGCCATGGAAAGGGTCGCGGAGATTCCGGTGATCAAGCCCGAGAGCGCGATCAGGCGGGTATTCTGCATGGCGAAGGTGAGACCTGCGAGCGTGCCCGAGAGCTCGACCAAGGCATCGCTGAGTCCCAGGACCATGGAACCCACATACTGCAAGCGTTCCTCGTCCAACATGGCCAGCAATTCCTGCTCGTGGCGGTCTTCATCCTTTGCGATTTTCTCGGCTTCGGGGACTTCGGATGCGAAGGTCGCATAGATTTCGCTGGCGTTGCCTTCTCCCCGTTCCATCAGCTTGAGTGCGAAAGTGAACCCGAAGATCCTGGCCAGCAGGGGAAACCAGATGGTCCGCAGCAGCTTGGGTTTGGCAACGACCTTGGTGTAGCCTTTCCAAATCTCGGCATGCCGTTGCTCTTCCGCGGCGATTTTCAGCAACACCTTGCTGTTGTGTTCGTCGGAGACCTGCTTGGCGACCTTCGTATAGACGATGCTCTCGGTAAGTTCGTTGATCTGCATCTTGAGCAGGATCGCTCGTGTGGCCGCGCTGATTTCTTTCCTATCTGCCATGGGATTTTCCCCCTCTTCCCAAGTATGCCGCGATTGGTTTGGATTGGGAAGTACTTTTTTGTCGGTCGAATGGTGTTGACAATTGTTTCTATTTATAGTAACGTTCCATCCAACACCCGATGGGAGGAACCGATGGACGACCTGCATGAATTGATAGACATCTTTGCCCGTACCGGCAAATACGAAGAGATGCAAAAGCTCTTCGAGGAGTTGTTCACCCAACGGGAGAAATATGATTTCGCGCTTCGGTGGCGACTTATGAAGGAGTTGCACGACGGCAAGCCGCAGAGGGAGATCGCCAACAGTCTTGGCATCAGCCTCTGCAAGATTACCCGGGGATCGAAGATTCTCAAGACCCCGGGATCACTAATGAATACCATATTACAGGAGCGCGATCATGGCAAAGACAACTGAAAAGAAATCGATGAATACACAGCAACCCGATGAAAAGGGCTTTTTCGGCAACTACGGCGGGGCCTACCTGCCACCAAGTCTCGTCGGAGTGATGCAGGAGATCACCGACTCGTACATGCAGATCAAGGATGATCCGGCATTTGTCGAGGAGCTTACCTACCTCCAGCAGACCTACAGCGGGCGACCATCGCCTGTCTACTACGCCAAGCGGCTGAGCGAGGCTGTCGGCGGAGCGAAGATCTACCTGAAACGTGAAGACCTCAACCATACCGGGGCCCACAAGATAAACCACTGCTTGGGTG
>PGXP01000299.1 GCA_002839205.1 Spirochaetae bacterium HGW-Spirochaetae-9 | reverse complement strand
CTGCCGAAAGAATATCAGATCGTGTACAGGGAAATTCAGAAATATCTCTATAAGGTCGGTCCGGTGGAGCTGACCGAAGGGACGGGATTGCTCTCGGGGATTGTCGATTTTTTTGAGGAAGGCGTTGCCTCGGGAAAACGTGTGCTCGATGTGACCGGTACCGATGTCGCCGCTTTCTGCGACGATCTGATCAAGGATTCAAAGACATATGCCGATATCTATCAGGCATCTGTTGCCAAGGAAGTTTCCAAGGCAATGGACAAAAGTATGGATAAGACAAGGAAATGAACGATATGCATGACATAGCGATTCACGTAACAGGCTTGAAAAAATCCTTCAAGACCACAACGGTCTTGAAAGGTGTGGATCTCACAGTCCGGAGGGGCGAAATCTTTGCCCTCCTGGGGGCCAATGGCGCCGGCAAGACCACACTGGTGAAAATCCTGAGCACCCTGGCAAAACAGGACAGTGGATCGGCGAAAGTACATGGTTTCGATGTTCTCGACGAACCGGAACGGGTGCGGCAGTCGATCAGCTTGACCGGACAGTTTGCCGCTGTGGATGAAATTTTGACAGGTAGGGAAAATCTGGTCATGATCGCCAAGTTGCGACATCTCGCGGACTCTCGCCGGATCGTAGACGATTTGTTGCAACGGTTCGATTTGACCGATGCCGCCGACCGAAGGGTCTCAACCTATTCGGGCGGTATGCGTCGGAGGCTCGACATCGCCATGAGTCTTGTGGGAAAGCCGAACATAATCTTTCTTGACGAACCGACTACGGGACTCGATCCCGAAGGCCGCCTTGAGGTCTGGAAGATGGTCAAGGAGCTTTCCATCACTGGTACGACAGTCTTCTTGACCACGCAATATCTGGAGGAAGCGGAACAATTGGCCGACAGGATCGCAATTTTGCACGAGGGGACAATCATCACCAACGGCACTCTCGCGGAACTGAAAAAACTGTTCCCACCCGCCAAGGTGGAGTATGTGGAGAAACAGCCGACGTTGGAGGATATTTTCCTCGCTATCATCGGCAAGAAGGAGGAAAAGTAAATGGAAGCAATAAGGAAACATTCCTTTAGCGATATGGGTATAATGCTGGGACGTTCCATGCGTCATATCTTCCGTAGCATGGACACGATCATCACGGTCACCATCACTCCGATCGCGATGATGCTGCTGTTCGTCTACGTATTCGGCGGGGCGATTCAAACCGGCATGGACAACTATGTGAATTACCTGTTGCCTGGTATTCTGCTCATCGCGATCGCAAGCGGAATCGCCTACACCGCGTACCGCCTGTTCATGGATATGCAAAGCGGCATATTCGAGCGGTTCCACTCCATGCCGATCGCGCATTCGGCGGCATTGTGGGGCCATGTGCTGACCTCGTTGGTTTCCAATGCGATTTCGGTCGTTGTGATCATCCTCGTGGCACTCGTAATGGGATTCCGTTCGGCGGCACCAATCGTGTCGTGGCTCGCCGTGGCCGGTATACTCGCGCTGTTCACACTCGCACTCACCTGGATGGCTGTGATTGCCGGATTGTCCGCGAAATCGGTGGATGGGGCGGGAGCCTTTTCCTACCCGCTCATCTTCCTGCCGTTCATCAGCTCGGC
>PGXP01000298.1 GCA_002839205.1 Spirochaetae bacterium HGW-Spirochaetae-9 | reverse complement strand
GCGGGCAGATCTTCTGCATGCCCCCGCCGATGGCCGGGTTCTTCGAATTCTCCATGATGAGGATAGGAACGACCTACGACCAGAAACTGCTGGCCGAACTGTTCTACCGCTATCTCAATGTCGAGGAAGATTTTATCAAGAATCTTTTCGCAAGCGGGGAGACGCAGATGGGCCGGACCTTCGTGAGCGAGCCCTCACTCTCCGAAGAGAACTGCCTCCACGTCCTGGACTACGAGAGGGCGAGCGAAGTCATAAAGACAGCCAGCCACAGGGGCATCGGCACCTGCTATTGCCGCCACAAGATGATGCACCTCGGACATGCCTGCGATGCCCCCCTGGACATCTGCATGAGCTTCGGCGGCGTCGCCGAATCACTCATCAAGCACGACATAGCGCGCAGCGTTGACATCAGCGAAGGGCTTGACCTCCTCGACACCGCCATCGGCTACAACCTCGTCCAGTTCGGCGAGAACGTCCGCGAATCGGTCTCCTTCATCTGCAACTGCTGCGGCTGCTGCTGCGAAGCCATGCTCGCCGCCAAGCGCTTCGCAGTACTCAATCCGATAAGCACGACGAATTTCCTGCCCAAGATCGATGCGACCGCCTGCACGGGATGCGGAAGATGCGCGGAAGTCTGCCCCGTAGAGGCGATGGGCATGGTGAGCGCCGGCGATCCGCACAATCCCAAACGCAAAAAGGCGCGCGTCGACACGGCCATCTGCCTGGGCTGCGGCGTCTGCGCCAGGGTCTGCCCAACTAAGTCGATTTCCCTTGTCTCGCGGGAAAAGCGCGTGATCACGCCGGTAAACTCGGCCCACAGGACCGTTCTCATGGCCATCGAACGGGGCAAGCTCCAGAATCTCATCTTCGACAACCAGGCTCTCGCGAGCCACCGAGCCATGGCCGCGGTGCTCGGTGTCATCCTGAAGCTGCCACCGGCCAAGCAAATCATGGCGAGTCGCCAGATGAAATCGCGGTATCTCGACTACCTGTTCAGCCATGTAAAATTCTGAATACAAAGCGCGCTTGCCGCAAACCCGCGAAGGGTGTAATGTAAGACATCAGTTCACCCAAGGTTCAACGAGGAAACGCGAGGGATCATGTATACCAACCTGTCTACGGAAAAGCGGCGGTCGCAGGAAGTGGCGACCCACCTCAAGGAGCTCATTCTCGACGAAAAGCTCAAGCCCGGCGACAAGCTGCCCAGCGAACTGGAGCTCTGCGGTCTTTTTTCCGTATCACGCCCAACAATCCGTGAAGCCGTCAAAACCCTCGTGTCCCAGGGCATCATCGAAATTCACAGAGGCAAGGGTACCTATGTCTCCCAGATGCCCGGCATTGCGGAAGACCCTCTCGGCCTTGATTTTATCTCCAGCCCCAACCTTCGCCTCTCCCTCATCCAGGCCCGCCTGATCATCGAGCCCGGCGTCGCGCGCCTGGCAGCCCAGATGGCCGACGATCAGGATATAGCGAAAATCGCCATATGCGTCCGCGACATGGAAGAGATCGTCTATCAGCACAAGGTGGGCATCAATGTCGAGCTGAATTTCCACAGGAGCATCGCCGAGGCGACAAAAAATCCCGTCATCATTCGCCTTATACCGATCATCATGGATTCGATCGT
>PGXP01000036.1 GCA_002839205.1 Spirochaetae bacterium HGW-Spirochaetae-9 | reverse complement strand
TGAAGTCCGGACACAACAGGAGACCACGGTTTAATGCCTACGATCAACCAGCTTATCCGCCTCGGCAGGAAGCCGAACACGTGGCGGACCAAAGCCCCGGCACTCAACGAGTGCCCCCAGCGTCGCGGCGTCTGCACCCGCGTCATGACCGTTACCCCCAAGAAGCCGAACTCGGCCTTGAGAAAAGTTGCGCGCGTGCGCCTGACGAACGGCATTGAAGTTACCGCCTATATTCCGGGTGTTGGCCATAATCTTCAGGAGCACTCTGTGGTGCTCGTCCGCGGAGGTCGTGTAAAGGACCTTCCCGGTGTGCGCTACCACATCGTCCGCGGTGCCAAGGACACGCTCGGCGTCGAAGACCGCAAGAAGGCCCGCTCGAAGTACGGCGCCAAGAAGCCCAAGGCGTAGGGGAAGAGGCAAAACAAATGGGCAGAAAAAAGAAATCGATCGATCGTGGCCATGCGCCCGATACGAAGTACAATTCCGTGGCTATCACCAAGTTCGTGTGCAGGATGATGATTCAGGGCAAGAAATCCACGTGCACGCGCATCATGTACGACGCGCTTGAAATCATGCAGACGAAAGCCGGGGTCCCCGCTCTCGACATCTTCACGAAGGCGCTCGAGAACGCCAAGCCGGCTGTCGAAGTCAAGTCACGACGCGTCGGCGGCGCGACCTATCAGGTCCCCATAGAGATACGTGATTCCAGGCGCGAAGCCCTCGCCATGCGTTGGCTGATCAATGCCAGCCGCTCCAGAAGCGGCAAGGCCATGCCTGACAAGCTCGCCGATGAGCTGCTCGATGCCTTCAACGGCACCGGCACCGCCATCAAGAAGAAAGAAGACATGCACAAAATGGCTGAAGCCAACAAGGCTTTTGCTCATTACAAGTGGTAGTCTAGCTACTAAAAAGCAGTAAAAGCCTTGTTGGCTCTCGCGCGCTACCGCGCGCGCGGCTAAAGGCGACGTGCCCATTACAAGTGGTAATAGTTTTCTTTTGATCATTAAAGCCCCAGCTTCGCTGGGGTTTTTTATATTGCAGTGGTGAAAGCTTTATTGGCCATAGCGAGCCGCAGGCGAGCGTTGGCGAAAGGTGCCGCTCACTATAAGTGGTAGTCAAACTTTAACAATGAAAAGCCCCGCTATGCGGGGTTTTTTTATGCCTTGCGAACGCTTTGTTCGCTCTCGCGCGCTACCGCGCGCGTGGCCATAGGCGCCGCCTAATTCAGCCCGACTGAAACACCGGCTTTTTTATCGCCCCAACAAAGACTATACTGCACCCATCATGAATCTGCCGCAGCCTTCAGTGCCGGACCCTTCCTCCTCCGGCATGGACAGAATCCGCAATATCGGCGTTCTCGCCCATGTCGACGCGGGGAAGACATCGATCACCGAAAAAATGCTCTTCCTCACCGGCCTCAAGCGGGAGACAGGGGCCGTCGATGAAGGCACGACGGCCACCGACTACCTCGCTGTAGAGCGGCTCCATGGCATTACGGTAAAATCGGCTGCGGTGCGATTCGACTGGAAGGGGAGGGCTGTCCACCTCATCGATACCCCCGGCCACGTCGACTTCGGCAACGAAGTCGATCGCGCCCTCAGGATACTCGACGGTGCTGTCATCGCCCTCTGCGCCGTGTCGGGCGTGCAGGCCCGCACCGAAGTGATCTCCAAGGCGAGCACCGCACGAAAGTTGCCTCGGCTCTATTTTATCAACAAGATGGACCGATCAGGCGCCGATTTTCTCGGCGTCGTGACAGACCTCAAGGCAAGCCTCGAACCCGACGCCGTCGCCTTCCAGAGCCCCCTGTTTGATGGGCAGAAATGGGTCGGCATCGTCGACCTCATTCATATGGAAGCTTGGCGCTTCGGCCAGGACCCTGCCGGCATCCCCCTGGATCAGGCCGAACTGCCCGCCACATCCATGGAAGCGGCTTTGGCGGCGCGGGCCTTGCTCCTCGAAAAAGTGGCTGAGCGGGACGAGGAAATCCTCAGCCTCTATGCCTCCAACAAGCCCGTCCCGCCAGAAAGCCTGGCCCGCGCCGCCGCTGCAGCCACGAAAGCCTGCCTTCTCGTCCCCGTCCTCTGCGGCTCGGCCTTCGTCGACGGCTCCATCGCCTTCCTCCTCGATGCGATAGCCACCTTCCTCCCTTCCCCAGCGGAAGCCTGCATACCTTCAGGCCTCGATCCCAAAGGCAATACCCTTCCACCGATGAAGGCTGCGATCGATCCCCCTCTTGCCGCCTTCGTTTTTAAAACCATGAGGGATTCCGCAGGCGACAATTATGCCTGGGCGCGGATTTGGTCGGGCACCCTTCACGCCGGAAAGAAGTGCTTTGAAGCGCGATCCTCAAAGGATGTCCTCATAAGGAAGATTTTCGGCATTCATGCAGAATCCCTCATGGAATTGAAGGAAGCAGGACCTGGCGAAGTAGTAGCCCTCAAGACCCAAGGTCTGGAGCCGGGCGCCAGCCTCTGTGAACGCGGTTTTCCCATCGTCTTCGAAGCATTGGAGATACCCGTTCCAGTGGTCAGCCTCGTCATGGAGCCCTCATCCCTTGAGGATGTGGCTGCTATCAGGGATGCTCTCGAGTCTCTGGCCCTCGAGGATCTTTCGCTTCTCGTCCGGGAAGAGAATGAGACGGGCCGATTCGAAGTCTCTGGCCAGGGGGAACTTCATCTGGACATCGTCGCCGAGCGGCTCAAACGGGAATTCGGTCTGCGGATCAGGACAGGCAATCCCAGGGTGAATTGCAGGGAGCGTCTTTTGCGCCACGCCAGCATCATCGAGGAATTTGACCACGATTTCGGTGGCGAGCGAATACGGCTCAGAATGGAAGTGCGGGTTGAACGCCTGCCCGGCGGGGACGGCAACGAAGTCGCCTTCGCGCCTGGCCTGCGGGTCCAGCCCCAATTTGCAGCAGCGGCACGAAGGGGAGCAGCATCTGCCATGGCAGTCGGTCCGAGCCAGGGCTGGCCAATGGAAAGCCTTCTCCTCACTGTTGCCGCCTTCATGCCTCCCGGAAGCAACACCGGCCGAAACGGAGAAGTCGCCGTGGAAGCCGCCGCCGCTCTCGCAACGCGCAAAACCCTTCTCGCCGGCGGATCGGAGATCCTCGAGCCCGTGATGCGCATTGAAATAGAATGCCCTGAAGAGCATTTCGGTCCCGTGCTGGGCTCGATTACGGCGCGTGGCGGCCGTATCGAATCGGTCGAGGATGGCATCGGCATCAAAAATATCTCGGCCAGGGCTCCAATGGGCAGGCTTTTCGGCTTCGCGGGCGAACTTCGCTCGATGAGCAGGGGAAGGGCACAATTCCAGGCTTTCTTCGAAAGCTACGAGTCGGTGAAGCAACCCTTTTAGCCATTAAAATTTAGGCAAAAAACGGACAATCGCCCCTCAGGCCTCTTGATCAGCCTTGACGGTTCCTCTATAATCCGAGAGCCTTAATAAGAATATTCACGACAGGAGGAATAAGATATGGCAAAGGAAAAATTCGAGCGTACCAAGCCACACATGAACGTCGGTACGATCGGACACATCGACCATGGCAAGACGACCCTGAGCGCAGCCATCACTATGTATTGCGGACATAAGTTCGGCGACAAGGTGATGAAGTACGATGAAATCGACAATGCGCCGGAAGAGAAGGCCCGTGGTATCACCATCAACACCAGGCACCTTGAGTACCAGTCTGCGAAGCGCCACTATGCGCACATCGACTGCCCCGGACACGCCGACTACATCAAAAACATGATCACCGGTGCCGCGCAGATGGATGGCGCCGTTTTGGTCGTTTCCGCTCCCGACTCCGTAATGCCCCAGACCCGCGAGCACGTGCTTCTCGCCCGCCAGGTAGGCGTTCCCTCCGTCCTTGTCTTCCTCAATAAGGTCGACCTCGTGGACGATGCCGAGCTCATCGAGCTCGTCGAGGAAGAAGTTCGCGACCTCCTCAAGTTCTACGGATTCCCTGGCGACACGACCCCGATCGTCAAGGGCTCGGCCTTCAAAGCTATGACCGAACCCGACAATCCCGAAGTCACCGTCTGCATCCAGGAGCTTCTCGATGCCATGGACACCTTCTTCCCTGATCCTGTCCGTCTCACCGACAAGCCCTTCCTGATGCCCATCGAGGACGTTTTCTCCATCTCCGGACGCGGTACTGTCGTAACCGGCCGTATCGAGCGCGGTATCGTTAAGCTCAATGACAACGTCGACATCGTCGGCATCAAGCCGAACAAGTCCACCGTCGTCACGGGCATTGAAATGTTCAATAAGCTCCTCGATGAAGGTCGCGCCGGCGACAACGTCGGTACCCTTCTTCGCGGCGTCGACAAGAACGAAGTCGAGCGCGGACAGGTACTGGCTAAGCCGGGCACCATCCACCCGCACACCAAGTTCAAGGGTCAGGTCTACGTGCTGAGCCAGGCCGAGGGCGGACGCCACAGCCCCTTCTTCTCCGGCTATCGCCCCCAGTTCTACTTCAGGACGACCGACATCACTGGCACCGTCAATCTGCCCGAGGGCAAGGAAATGGTGATGCCCGGCGACAACACGGAGATCAATGTCGAGCTGATCTACCCGATCGCCATGGACAAAGGACTCAAGTTTGCCATCCGTGAGGGCGGCCACACCGTCGCTTCCGGACAGGTAATCGACGTCGTCGTCTGATAGATCGACGAAAAGAGCTGTCTGTGCCCCTTGCAGGGCTGGACAGCTCTTTTGTTTTCTGCGACAATAACCTGCTCGCGCGACGGTTGTCCGCACGCGGGTAGTTGACCGTGAGGCCGTTGTGTCGAGCGGTTCGTGGGGCTCTTGCGCCCCGCAGCACATGGAGTCGAGCGCGCCCGCCAGGGTACGGCTTGGAATCGCATGTGCAAGGGATCTTTGGAGGACACATGAAAGACAGAATCCGTGTAAGACTGAGAGGCTTCGATGTGCGCCTTGTCGATGACAGCGCGAGCGGTATCGTGAAGACAGTCCAGAATGCAGGCGCGAAAGTATCTGGACCGATTCCCCTTCCAACCCGCATCAACAAGTTTACCGTACTGAGATCGCCGCACGTGCACAAGAAGTCGAGGGAGCAGTTTGAGATGAGGACGCACAAGCGCCTTATCGACATTCTGGAGCCAACGCCGGAAGTTATGGATGCCCTGATGAAGCTTGAGCTTCCCGCGGGTGTCGATGTCGAGATAAAGCAGTAAGCCTTGAGAGCTTGCTGGAATGCTGAAACGCCCGGCTTCGTGCTGGCCGCGTTCAACGCAGGAGAACCGAATGATCGGAATAATCGGTAAAAAGCTTGGGATGACCCAGGTGTTCGACGATACGGGGAAACTTATCCCTGTAACGGTCGTGCAGGTGGTTCCCAATGTCATCGTGGGCAAGAAAACCACCGACAAGGATGGCTATGAGGCCATCCTTGTCGGCGTCTATGAAAAGAAGAAGACGAGGGTCACGAAGCCGTATGGGGGTCAATTCCCTGAAGGCATCGCTCCTACCCGCGTGCTTCGCGAGATGCGCGATTTCGAGAAAGACGTGCAGGTCGGCGACAAGCTCGACGCAGCGCTTCTTGATGGCATCCGCTATGTGGACGTGACTGCCACTTCCAAGGGCAAGGGATTCCAGGGCGTTATGAAACGCTGGAATTTCGGCGGCGGTCGTGCTACCCACGGATCCAAGTTCCACAGGGAGCCGGGATCGACGGGCCAGTCTACCTATCCGCACAAGAGCTTCAAGAATATCAAGCTCCCCGGAAGAATGGGTGGCGAGCGCGTCACGGTCTTGAATCTCAAGATAGTCAAGGTTGACACCGAAAAAGGTGTGGTATTGGTTCGCGGAGCCCTTCCTGGTCCGCGAAATTGCGATGTTCTTGTTCGTAAAGCGATCAAGAAGAACTGAAGGCGGAGGACCCAATGGAAAGTAAAGTTGTTTCCACCGAGGGGAAGGAGCTCAGGACCCTTGAGCTTTCCGAAGCCGTCTTTGGGCTTCCCATCAATGAAGACGTCATCTATTACGCCATAAACAATGAGCTCGCGAACGCGCGGCTCGGCACTGCGTCCACAAAGGACAGAAGTGAGGTTCATGGCACGAACAGAAGGCCGTACAGCCAGAAAGGCACCGGACGCGCCCGCCACGGCGACACGAAATCCAACGTGTACGTAGGTGGAGGCATCTCCTTCGGCCCCAAGCCGCGCGACTTCTCCTACATGATGCCCAGGAAGGCGAAGCGTTTGGCCCTCAAGACAATCTTGAGTCTCAAGGCCCAGGACGGAACCCTTGCCATCGTCGAGGACTTTGTTATCGAGTCGGGAAAAACCAAGGACCTCATCAAGGCCCTTTCTCCCTTCGTCGATGCCAAGACCCCACAGCGCACCATTCTCGTTCTCAAGGACGACGATGCCATGATCAAGCGCGCCGCGCGGAACATTCCATGGCTCAAGTTTCTTTCTTTCAACAGGCTCAGGGCACATGACCTCTTCTATGGAAGAAGGGTCATCGTTCTGGAGTCGGCCGCGAAGCAACTCAATGAGTTCTACGCGAACTGATAAGGAGCACCGAATATGGAATATGAATCGATTTTGATCGAGCCGGTGCTCTCGGAAAAGAGCAATATCATGCGCGAGATGGGGCAGTATGTCTTCAAGGTTGACCAGCGCGCCGACAAGCTCATGGTGATGGAAGCGGTGCGGAGGATCTTCAAGGTCAACCCCGTCAGCTGCAGGATCATCAACGTGACACCGAAGCCCAAGCGGCTCAGGGGCAGGCCGGGTTACACCGCCTCCTGGAAAAAAGCGATCGTCAGACTGCCCAAGGGCGAGACGATCCGCGTTTTTGAAGGCGCCTAAGGAAGTAAGGGGAATATATGGGTATCAGAACTTTCAGGCCCCTCACGCCGGGCCTGCGCCACAGAATCCAGGTGGTGAACGACGAGATTACCACCAACAGGAGCAATCCCGAAAAATCCCTTACGAAGGGTAAGTCGAATAAAGGTGGACGCGCTTCCAATGGGCGCATCTCCGTTCGACACCAGGGCGGCGGTCACAAGCAGCGGTACAGGGTTATCGATTTCAAGCGCGACAAGTTTGGAATTCCGGGCACTGTTTCCGGCATCGAGTACGACCCCAACCGAAGCTCCAACATCGCCCTCATTGTCTATGCGGATGGGGAAAAGCGTTACATCCTGAGTCCGAAAGGCCTTAAGGTTGGACAGAAGATCATGTCCGGACCCACGGCTGCTCTCGAAGCAGGCAACGCCCTTCCTTTGGAGAACATCCCCCTCGGTTTCACGGTACACAATGTCGAGCTCACCCTCGGCAAGGGTGGCCAGCTCGCTCGCTCCGCTGGAGCCAGCGCCCTGCTCGCCGGTACCGAAGGCGATTACATCGTACTGAAGCTGCCTTCGGGCGAGCTTCGCATGGTGTTCAAGAAATGTGTCGCCACAATCGGTACGGTTGGCAATGAAGACCACATGAACGAGCAGGTCGGCAAGGCCGGCCGCAACAGGTGGAGAAACATCAGGCCAACGGTTCGCGGTACGGTCATGAACCCTGTCGATCACCCGCATGGTGGTGGCGAAGGACGTGGTAAGGGCTTCAAGCAACCTGTGTCTCCATGGGGACAGCCATCGAAAGGTTATAAGACGCGCGATACGCACAAGCCGTCTGGCCGCTTCATTACGAAGCGCCGCAAGTAAGAGGAGCACACTCGTGTCAAGGTCCGTAAAGAAGGGGCCCTTCATCGAGAAGAGCCTGTACAAGAAGATCACCGAGGTCGGCAAGTCTGGGGACAAGAAGATGGTGAAAACCTATTCCAGGACTTCGACAATCATCCCTGAAATGGTCGGGCAGACTATCTCAGTGTATAACGGCAAGACCTGGGTTCCGGTCTATGTTACCGAGAACCTGGTCGGTCATAAGCTCGGCGAGTTCGCTCCCACCCGCATTTTCCGCGGGCATGCGGGTAGCGACAAGAAAGCCGAGAAGAAATAGGGGTCTGACCATGATTGAAAAGACCGGTTACCGAGCAACGGCCAAATGGCTGATGGGCTCCTCTTTCAAGATTCGCCCTGTGGCTGATCTTGTGCGGGCGAAACCCTACACCGATGCCATAGCCATTCTCGACAATATGCCGCAGAAAGGCGCCCGGATGATAAAGAAAGTTGTCGTTTCGGCTGCTTCCAACGCGCTCAACGCCAACCGCAAACTCGGTGAGGACATGCTCTACATCAAGGAGCTGCGCATCGACGAGGGTCCGCGCATGCGCAGAGTGTGGTTCCGCGCTCGAGGCAGAGCGGACATGCTCATCAAGAGGATGTGCCATATTTCCTGCATAGTCGAAGAAATCGGCAAGAAGTCGGAGGCGTAAGGTGGGCAATAAAGTAAATCCAATTGGACTTCGCATCGGCATCAACAAAGACTGGAGTTCCCGGTGGTATGTTGAGCCTCGCGATTATGCCAAAACCCTCCACGAAGATCTTCACATCCGCAAGCGCATCGGCGAACTCCCTGAAACCAAGGGTGCCGACGTGGCCGAGATCGAGATCATTCGTCACCCCCAGCGGATCACCGTCGTCATCCATACGGCCCGCCCCGGTGTCCTCATCGGCATCAAGGGCGCGAACATAGAGCGCATCGGCCTCGAGATCCAGAAGATCGCATCCAAGAAGGTGCAGATCAAGATCAAAGAGATCAAGAAGGTCGAGACGAACGCGCAGATCGTCGCCCAGGGCATCGCCCGCCAGCTCGAAGGGCGCGGTTCCTTCCGCAAGGCGCTGAAGATGTCCATCTCCAACGCTATCAAGGGTGGAGCCCAGGGCTGCAAGATTCGCGTTTCCGGCCGACTCGGTGGCGCCGATATGTCCAGGACTGAAGAGCTCAAGGAAGGTCGCATTCCCCTCCATACCCTCCGTGCTGACATCGACTACGGTTTCGCCGAGTCGCAGACGACCTTCGGCAAGATCGGCGTCAAGGTGTGGATCTATCAGGGCATGGTCTACTCTGCCGACAAGAATGAAGATGCAGGCATGTTGGCCCGCAAGGCACGACGTGAGCCCGCAGGCGCTTCGGCCGATAGCCGTACCGATGGTCGCGGCGAGAGAAGGGAAGGCGGAGACCGCCGTCCGAGGCGCCCCGCGGCGCCCCGAAGCGACGCTCCCAGAACCGACGATAGGGCGAGGAGCTAAAGATGCTTTTACCCAAGAGAGTAAAACACAGAAAGCAGCAGCGAGGCCGCGAAAAAGGCAACGCCCAGCGCGGAAATACGGTGGCTTTCGGCGAATACGGTCTTATCTGCCTCGAGCCTCATTGGCTCACCAACAGGCAGATCGAAGCGGCTCGTATTGCCCTCAACCGCTATATCAAGCGCGGCGGAAAGCTCTGGATCCGCATTTTCCCCGACAAGCCCTTCTCCAAGAAGCCGCTTGAAACGCGCATGGGAAAAGGAAAGCCGGGACCTGAGTATTGGGTCGCAGTCGTTCGTCCGGGCACTGTTCTCTTCGAGTTGGCTGGCGTCGAGCCTGCCGTAGCCGAAGAGGCCATGAGGCTCGCCGGTTCGAAGCTTCCGGTCAAGACCAGGTTCGCGCTGCGCGCGGAAACGGAGTAAGGCGATGAAGAATTCGTTCAAAGACCTGAAAATCGAGGAACTTCTCGTAAAGAGGGAAGACCTCAGAAAGAAGCATTTCGACCTCCGCTTCCAGATGGTTGTGGGACATGTCGAAAACCCTCTCGCGAGAAGGAATCTTCGCCGCCAGATTGCGCGGGTCGAGACCCTTATAAACCAGGCGAAGCTCAAGGCTGCCGCTGGCGAGAAGGCGTAAGGGCCTAGGAGTAAATCGTGGATACCGACGTTCAGAAAGAGAAGAAAGGAAAGCTGGAGCTCCAGGGTGTTGTGGTCTCCGACAAGATGGATAAAACCATCGTCATCGAGATCATGATGCGCAAGCTGCATCCGCTGTACAAGAAGTACGTGACCAGGTCCAAGAAAATGAAGGCTCACGACAAAAAGAACGAAGCCCATATCGGCGACACCGTCAAGGTTGTGGAGTGCAGACCCCTCTCCCGCGACAAGCGCTGGCGGCTTACGCAGATCGTCGAGCGGGCGAAATAGGCGAACGGGAGTAAGATATGATTCAGGTAGAAAGTATGCTCACGGTCGCTGACAACTCCGGTGCCAAAACCGTCCAGTGCATTAAAGTGCTGGGTGGAACGC
>PGXP01000297.1 GCA_002839205.1 Spirochaetae bacterium HGW-Spirochaetae-9 | reverse complement strand
GGAGCAACTCCTTCTCCCTCGACACCATGTCCTCGGGGGCAACAACCTCGACCAAGGCGGTTTCGGCATAGGCGTTCTCAACAATCGCCACTCCAAAGAGCACTTTCCCGGTAGCGACCACGTCGGTCGCGATCAGAGGAATCGAATCGGAAAGCACATCCAACCCGTTGTGGTGCAGGATCTCCGCCTGCTTCTTGTTGCCCAATCCGATAGCGATCATCTTGCACAAACCACTCTCGATGGGAGCGTGGATATCGGTATGCTTTTTCACCCGGTTGATCACCACCATGCAATCGGCATCCCATGCAAGCTTGTTCACATGGACAACATCGCCATAGGCCTCACCGAAGAAGGACACTGTCTCGGTGGAAGCCATCACCGGGATCCCAAGGGTCTCCTCGGTAATCCCATACCCGTGCAGGACTTCCAGCTGACCTTCAACCGTACCGCCACCGTGCGAGCCCATGCATGCAACAACGAAAGGCTGCAGATCACGGGAACGCAGGAAATCGGCGACTGTTTGTACAATCGGCACGAGGTCGGTTATGCCGCGGCTGCCGACTGTCAGGGCAACCCTGGCACCACGGGCCGGAAGTTTCTCCAGACGTTGCAGTTGCACCAGTACGTTGGGCACGAGGTTGTCCATCACCGGACGCTTCAAGCGTTGGCGCACCTTGATGAGTTGGGGAAGCTCTTGGTTTGTGTTCACGCCTTCAACGTTCCTTCGTTTCGGATATATGCCCTGAAGTTCTCCAGACCGACACGTACGTGGTTGTACATGAGCAGCTGCACCTGGTCGGGATCAAGGTCCCGTTTGGTGAAATGGTCCATCAATTCGTCATGGGTGTGCAAGTCCACCTCCAGGTCGACTTCAAAGAATTGCATGTTGTACCACATGTTCTGCACCCGCAACTTCTCACAAATCTCGACGAGCACACCATTGCGGCTCACCTCGCCGAAAAAGCGCTGGAAATCATTGTGGTGGTGCAGGTATCCGAAGGTATCCTTCGCTGCGACATCCTTCTCCATAGCATGGTAGAGCCCCTGCAACCGCTTGAGATCACCGTCGGACATCCGCATGTAGGCATCCCGTGCGGCGAGGCCTTCAAGGCTCATACGAACCTCGTAGATGTTCTCGATCTCCTCGGATGTCAGGACCTTCACGAAGCAACCGCGACGATTCTTGCGTTCGACCAGTCCGGCGTTGATCAGCATCTGGAACGCTTCGCGGACCGGCGACTTGCTGACCTGGAACTCCTCCTGGAACATGGCTTCGACCAACTTATCCCCGGCCTTGTGCTTGCCAAGGAGGATGTCTTTGGAAATCCTGCCGGAAATGTAATCGGGTAGACTGAAATACGGTGAATTCTCTTCCATGACAACTCCTATGACAACAACGTTCCGGATGGCTCCAAAAAACGCGTTAGTTTATAATCACTGCTCCAATTCTTTTTTTCAACACATTTTTGCCTTTTTCAACCACTTTCGTACCGCCCATCCATACTTGTTCGATTCCAACCGGCCCTGTACCCTGCTCCACATGCACCGTTGTGGGCCCGTCCCCGTCGGAAGACGGTTGTCCGGTCGATGTATGTTCGGCGATCCTGTCCGGATCGAAGAGGACCAAATC
>PGXP01000035.1 GCA_002839205.1 Spirochaetae bacterium HGW-Spirochaetae-9 | reverse complement strand
AGCCGCCATTTTGTAGATTCCTGTATGGACTGTCCCCTGCGCCACTCCTATCGCCGAATAGAAAACCCTCTCAGTCTGGCTCATGGGCGAACTCCCGTTCCTCATGCTGCTATCGTGTGATCCTGTCAAAATAGTCTCTTGGCCAAGCGTAGACCGAAAGCAGGCGGGCGTAAACAAGCATGGTGATCTGGAGAGCCGCTGACCGGCTGTTGCGGAATTTATACGATATTCCGCAACTATTCTGCGGAATATAGTGATTTTCCCGCAGGGTAGTTGCGGATTATTGGATTTTTCACTATAGTATGGGCATGGAGTATACACGCAAGCTTGCGATCGCCCAGGAAGGGAAGTCGGCTTTCCTTTTAGGCCCGCGCCTGACCGGCAAGACCTATCTATTGAAGAAGACATTTCCTCAGGCGCCGTATTACGATCTTCTGCGTTCCGATACATTCCTGCGGCTATCCCTGAAGCCTTCAGTTTTACGGGAAGAGCTGGCTAACCATCCTCCTGGGACGACGGTCGTCATCGATGAAATACAGAAGCTGCCGCTTTTGCTCGATGAAGTACACTCGCTGATAGAAGAGAAGGGGCTGCGCTTTATCATGACGGGATCCAGCGCCAGAAAGCTGAGACGAGGAGGGGTGAATCTGCTCGGAGGCAGGGCAAGATCCCTGCGGCTCCACCCCTTGGCCTCGGTGGAGATCGAGGATTTCAACATGGAAAAAGCCCTTGCTACCGGAACGCTTCCTTCGATCTATGGATCCGCCGAGGCATGGGAAGACTTGAAGGCATATTGTGGTACCTATCTTCAGGAAGAGATCGCTGCTGAAAGTGCTGCCAGGAAGCTCGAGGCTTTCTCGCGATTCTTGCGCACCGCAGCTCTTTTCTCGGGCGAACAGGTGAACTACGAAGCCTGGGGCTCCGATGCGATGGTGCCATCTCGGACCGTGAGAGAATATTTCTCCATCCTTTCGGACACCCTGATAGGCGAGATGCTCGAACCCTGGAGGGGCGGGAAAAAGCGCAAGCCGGCAGCGGCGGGAAAATTCTATTTTTTCGACAACGGGGTTAAGAATGCCCTGGCGGGCATAAGGACGCTGGCGCCGGGAAGCGAGCAGTACGGGAAAAGTCTGGAGCACTTTATCTATGGCGAACTTCGAGCTTGGCTCGATTACTCCAAGGATGATCGCCCACTTTCATTCTGGCGCACCGCGGACGGGAAGGAGGTGGACTTTATCATCGGCGACACAATGGCTATCGAGGTAAAATCGGCGGTAATGCCCGAGGCTCGTCACATAAAAGGTCTCGTCGCCCTGGACGATGAAGGCGCTTTCCACCATCGAATCCTGGTCTGCCTGGCGCCTGCTCCAAGGATCTTGAATGGTGTGGAAATCCTGCCTATCATTGAATTTTTAAAGCGTCTCTGGGACGGTGCCTATTCTGGCGGTTATTCCTTTTGATAATTTCGTATGGTGTCCTCCATTCGCTTCACTGTGTTATTATAGTATGGTACAGACCAATGCTCCTTCAGGGCATGGAAATTCACGCAGAAGGCGGAACGCATGAAGTACGATTCCCAAAAGGTCGACCTCGCTTTCAGAAACGGCAGGGTTGTGACGGTGAACCCGAGCGATGACATTGCCGAAGCCCTGGCGGTCAAGGGAAACAGGATCGTGTTCACCGGCAGCGACGCGGAACTGGATAAGATAATCGACCCGGATACCAAGGTGATCGACCTGAAGGGCCGAACCCTCATGCCGGGCCTTATTGACGCCCACTTTCATCCCATCCTCTCGGGCCTTCTGGACAAGGGACCGGATGCGGCGATGATCGACACCTTCTACGGGAACTGCAAGAGCATCGCCCAGATGCTCTCCATGCTCAAAGCCGCGGTCGCCCTGAAAAAACCGGGTCAGTGGATCTCCATGATGGGCTATGAGCCCCTGTTCTTGCCCGAAGCCCGCCATCCTACCCTGGAAGAACTCGACACGATCGCGCCACATAACCCCGTGCACTGCATGCACGGCGGCGGTCACATCTGCATGTACAACACCAGGGCGCTGGAATACCTCGGGGTCTTCAAGCCCGAGGACGCAGCCAAATATCCTGCGGACGAGGTGGAGGTGGTGGGCGGGAAGCTCACCGGCATGGTTCGGGGCCACACACACTTCTGGCTCTGGGGACAGGTGGAGTACACCGAGGAACAGCAGGCCAAGGCGGCCATGAAGTCCCACGATTTTGCCCTGAAGAACGGAATAACCTCTATCCACGATCCGGGGGAATGCGGGAAGACTTCGTATCACATCATGCAGAAACTATGCAGGCAGGGGATTTTCAGGATCCGCTCTTACATGATGCTCCACAGCATTTTCGGAAAGCCCTTCTCCAAGGAGGAGAATGCCCATTTCCTGAGCCTCGGCCTCATTACGGGCCTCGGGGACGAGCATTTCCGCATCGGCACCTGCAAGTTCATGATCGACGGAGGCTCGGGCGGGCCTTCCTGCGCCACCAGGGAACCCTACAGTCACAACCCGGACCTGCCGCGGGAACGAGGCTGGGAACGGGAGGAAGTAGCCGAGTATCTGAGTATGATCATTGACGCCGAGTGCCAGGCCACCGCCCACGCCATCGGCGATCTGGCCGTGGAATACATGGTGGAAGGCTACGAGAAAGCCTTTGCCCAAAATCCCCGCCCGGATCTTCGCCACCGAATCGAGCACTGCACCATCGTGGACCAGGACCTCGTGGACAGGATCGCCCGGCTGAATGTCATCCCCGTGGTCAATCCCGGCATGCTCACCACCATAGGTGCCAACTATGCCCTTTTCTACGGCGAACGGATGAAGTATCTGATAGCCCTGCGCAGCATGATTGATGCAGGCGTCAAGCCCTGCATCGCCAGCGACTATCCCTCAGGCCCTGTGGGAATTGCCCTGCTCGACGGCGCGGTGAACCGCTTCAACCGGGCAAAAAACGTCCAGCTCGACCAGACCCAGTGCATCACCCTGAGGGAAGCAATCCGCTGCGCCACCATCAACGGCGCCTGGGCATCCTTCGAGGAAGGCATCAAGGGCAGCCTCGAACCCGGCAAGCTTGCGGACATGATAATCCTCTCCGAGGATATAACAGCGCTCCCCACGGAGAAACTGAATGAGGTACAGGTGGATCTGACCATGATCGGCGGGAAGATAGAGTACGAAAGGGTGTAAGCGGGAATCCGTTGCCTGACTGAACTAAAGCCGAGGCCGGGAATCGAACCCGGTACCTGCGCATTACGAGTGCGCCGCTCTGCCTGGTGAGCTACCTCGGCGGTACGGCCAAGAATATAGCAGGTCAGGCGGCTTAGAATCAAGCGGTTATTGGTTCTCGCTGTCAGGACTGTTGAGGGCGTCGGGAGAATCGGTTTCCGAGAAGGCTGGCGTATCACGGTAGACGGTCTTGATGAAGTAGTAATAATCATCGCCTTCGCCGTAGTACCCCGGAATATGACCAATCATCTTGTATCCGGAATCCTGGAAGGCTTCAGTGCGAAGGTTATCGAGCTTTTTGCCCGAAGTCTCCAGCCGTATCACGGCATATGAATTCTTGCCGAGCAGATCCTCATCGAGAAGCTGGAGGAGATGGCTGCCGCATTCCGTCGAGCGGTAATCTCTGTCCACGAGAATATAGCGGATATCGAAGGTGGATTGCCTGCCGTTTATCCTGCTGATGATGGCGAAGGCCACGAGGATCTTGCCGTCGCGCAGCTCAAGGACGGTATAGGGGTCGCCCGGCGAGTTTTTCCAGGAAAGAAGGGTTTCGTGCAGCAGGTCGATCTCGACGCCCTTGAAGATACCTGTGTGTGTGGCAACCAGCTCGAATTCTCTCATGTCGATAAGATCAGGCATTCTTCATCCTTGATGCAAGTATAAGGCGATTTCATCGAATATGCACGCCGAGATATGGCTCGATGACAGCGTACTTTCCCGAAGCGAGTTCAAAATCAGCCTCAAAGCGCAGATCCCGCAGAAATACCATGAGCCGGTGAGGTCCTGAGGTGGTCTTCCCATAGGGCGAATTAAGGCGCTGCCCATCGAGATAGATGTCCATGTCCTTGAACTCGATGGGACGTCCATCGCGGGAAGCAAAGAACTGGGGCAGTTTTATCTCGTAATCGACATAGAGGGCGGGGAGGTTCACGCGTATGGTCAACGGGGCATTCAGGACAATCCTTTCGACATAATCGCCGAAGCCTGGGGCTGAGATGCGCAGGGAGTACACGCCAGGCTTCCAGTCGCCGCGGTAGGGCAGATTGCCGACCAGGGAAGAATCGCGATAGAGGCTTGCCCTCGGGGCATTGGCCGCGTCGATGTAGACAGGGAAGCTGCGGGGGCTGGGAGGCTGTGGTGCCGGTGGTGGCGGCATTGGGGGCTGGGGAGCGGGCGGCCTGGACCAGCCGAGGGTGGCTATAATGGTCACCGGGCTCTGGCCGACGAGGATGGAGGCATGGAAGTCGGGGAAGCCCTCTTTGGCCACCCTTATGGCATAGTTGCCTGGAAGTATAAGGGTGGAGAAATTCGGGGAAGTGTAGCCGACGAGCTTGTCGTCGATATAGACTCGTGCGCCCGTCTGGTCGCAGCGCAGGTTGAGGGTAGTTTTAGTCTGTGCGAACAGAGTGGTTGGCAGGAGGGCGATGAGAATGATCAAGGCTGCGACTGTTCTGTTTCTCACGTAGTATCCCCTTTGAAACGTCAAACAACGATGGCGGAAAGAGGTTTCATTCCGTCCACAGGGCCACGAGGCTTATGAGGGTGGAGACGGCGAGCGACATCTCGCCCACCGATGCCCATTCGTGGCGCGAATGGTAATTGTAGCCGCCTGTAAATACATTGGGGGTGGGAATGCCCATCTCGGTGAGGCGCGATCCGTCGGTGCCGCCCCTGATGGGTTTCACCTCGGGTTCGGCGCCGGAACGTCGGATGGCTTCGGCCAGCTTTTCGAGGACGGCCGGAGTCTGGTCGAGTTTTTCCTTCATGTTGATGTACTGCTTTTTGACCGTCAGCTGGACCTTGCCCAGGGGAAACTGGGCTTCGACGGCGGCGGCGAAGGCCTTCATGGCTGCTATGCGCCGCTCCATACCTTCGGAGGTAAAGTCGCGCAGGTAGACATCGATGACGGTTTTCTCCATCGATCCCGAAATTTCGATCGGACAATAATAGCCATACCAGTTGTCGGTAGCCTCGGGACTTTCGGAGCGCGGAAGCATGGCTATGAAATGTCCTGCCATGGCCACCGCGTTGGCGAACTTGCCGCGGGCGGCGCCTATGTGAATCACCTGGCCCAGAAATTCGGCATGCACGCTGTATGCGGTGAAACATTCCGACTCGATCTCGACGGCCTTGCCTCCATCGAGGGTATAGCAGGCTACGGATTTTGCCTTGGCGAGCGGAAAGAGGTTCATGCCCTTGCCGGTTTCTTCGTCGGGGGTGAAGAAAATTTCGATGGGACCATGCTTTGCCTCCGGATGGGAGGTAAGCCATTCGATCGTTGTCATTATCTCGGCTACGCCTGCCTTGTCGTCGGCTCCGAGGAGGCTCGTGCCGTCGGTGGTTATGATGGTGTCGCCTGCATGGGCGGCCAGATCGGGGTAATCGGCGGGATCGAGGGTTTCGCTGTCGGAGAGGGCGAGGGTATTACCGTCATAGTTGTGGATGACTTTAGGATGAACATTCGTACCTGGCACATCGCTGGCGGTGTCCATGTGGGCCATGAGGCCGATGACAGGCGCGCCTTCCAGGCCTTTCGTGGCGGGGATGCGGGCGATGAGATAGCAGTGTTCGTCGAGCGTGACATCTGAAAGTCCCAGTTCCTTCAGTTCCTGTTCGAGGAGTCGCGCCAATTGCCATTGGGTTTGGGTGGAGGGGATATCCTCGATGTGGCGATCGCTTTGGGTGCCAATTCCAGCATATCGGAGAAAGCGTTCTGTCATGCTGGCGACGTAAGGCTGATCGAGTTTGGCTTTATAGTCTTTCATGGTACGTCAATTATGCCAATAAAACGACTTCGGTGCAACAGCATGCCTGTGGTGCTTGAAACGCCTCGCTTCGTCCCCTATTATGGAATGAATGAGCGAAAAAACGAGCATACCGCAGTATCCAGACTTCGCGCCGATCGACCTTGCCATGATCGGCTCCATGTATCCGGCTCTCAACATGCTCAAGGATGGGGTATCCGAATTCACCTTTGCCAACCTCTACCTCTTTCGTCACAGCTACGACTACAAAGTGGCGGAGTTCCCCGGCGGAGGTCTCGTCATTTCCGGCAGCAAGGAAGGTAAGAAATTTTTCTACTTGCCTTGCTGTGTGGCCTCCTCGAAGATTTTCGACGAGCTGATGCTGAGCCACGACTATATGAAGAACCTTTCGGAAAGCCAGGCTGTCCAGCACCGCATAGAGCTGGAGGCGCGAGGCTATATCGTCCAGGAAGACAGGGACAATTTCGATTATCTCTATCTCAGGAAAGATCTTGCCGAGCTGACGGGGCGTGAGTACCACAAAAAGCGGAATCTGGTGAACGGTTTTATCAGCTCCTATGAGTGCGAGCAGAAACCCTTGAAAAGGGAGAACGTGGGCGATGCCCTTGCCGTCCTGGACGAGTGGCGCAGGGCAAAAGGCGTTGATGGCGATTACCGGGCCGCCAGGGAAGGGCTGGAGCTCTTCGAGGATCTCGGGATGAGGGGAGCTGTCTATTACATAGAGGGGCAGCCTGTGGGGTGGTGCCTGGGCGAGCCCCTGGCCAAGGGCACAATGTTCGCCGTGCATTTCGAAAAGGCCTGCGACCGCTTCAAAGGTATCTACCAGTTTATCAACCAGGCTTTCGCCCAATCGCTTCCCGCTTATTTCAAGCTCGTGAACCGCGAGCAGGATCTTGGCAACGAGGGTCTGCGGCAGGCCAAGATGACCTACAGGCCGAGCGGTTTTGTGCGCAAATACAGGATCATCCACCCTGACAGGCTGGAATTCAAGCCGCACGATATCCCTGAGCCGGCGGAGTGCGGACCTGGCACGATCCATGCCGACTGCTGATACTCGCCCGATTGCCTTCCCTGTGCCCGCGGACCTGAGGGAAGCGACCTGCTGCTTGACCCTGCTGGCCGGGGCCGGCACCCGATGGGTGAAAACGCTCGCGGCTGCCAAGGCAGCCGGAGCCAAGGGGCAGGAAGTCGATCGGTTCCCCCTCGAAGCCCCGAGAGGGCTTTTTCCCGTACGCAACTTTATAAATGACAAAACGCCGAGAATTCCTCTCGCCGCCTACGCCGTCGATGCGTTCAGGGGCTTGGGCCGGCAGCTTCTCGTCGTGCGAGGCTGGGAAGAGGAGATACGTTCGGAGATACTCGAAGCCCTCGACATCGGCTCAGGCGAGGTAGGCTTCTGCACGCAGGAACTGGGTCCCGGAGGAAAGGCCCTCGGCCATGGCGATGCCGCCAGGCAGGCTCGTCCATTCTGGCGCGATTCCACCTATGTTCTCACCAATTTTGGAGGCGACGCCAATTCGCCTCTCACCGCCAGGGCGAGCCTCAATGCTCTTGCATCGCTGAACGCCGCAGGCGAAGACGTTGGCCTCCTCCTCCCTGTCGCCGAGGCAGAAAATCCGGCGTACCCTGTTATTCTGGACGCAGAGGGCATTCCCCGCGCCTTCGGGCACAACAAACTGGGTGGGGCTGGGCAGGCCGGCTGGGGAGGCGCCATCGTATCCGCGAATCTCGCGTATACGAATGTGGGCATACGAGCCTACAGGACGGAGGCTCTTCTGGCGGCGATTCATGAAATAGAAAGCAAGTATTGGAGAGAAGACAGCGGCTATTCCATTCCCGGCAACGATCCGGAAAGCCATGAATTCGCCCTCGACAACGTGGATGCCCTTCTGGCGAGCCGGGGCAAGGCTCGAATCCTGGCCATCGCAAAGCCGGAGGAGCTCACGCCGGCGAAGAGCTTCGACGAGATAGGGCGTTTCGAGGCGGCTGCGGAAAAAGTGAGGGCGGCGTGGAGGCACTTCGTCTCAGCCGGCGATTCCCAATAATCCCCTGATCAGAGGGCCTGCGAGCGCGTTGATGAGGCCGGAGCCCAGTATCGCCCAGAGGGCGTTGATCTTCGTGAATGCCTGTATGGCAAAGGCTCCCAGGGCGAAGGCGATCAGGAGGGGATCGGCCGAATCAGGCCTGAGCGCCCAGAGGGTCATGAGCATCATGGCCATGCTGCCCGTGCGCAGCGATTCATTGATTGCAAGCTTGTCCAGCTTGACCTTTCTCGCGAGCAGGGTGGCCGTGGCTATCGCCATCACGGGGAAGGCCACAACGGCCAGTGTGCCGGCGAGCGCCGAGAGGAATCCCCCATGGTGCCAGCCTATCATCGTGGCTGCATTGAGGGCGATGGGACCCGGCGTTGACTGGGCGATGGCGATGAGGCCGCGGAAATCGGTTTCGCTCACCCATTGGGGAACGACTTCGCTTTTGATGATGCCGACGGTGGACCATCCGCCGCCAAAAGATATTATGCCAACCTTGAAGAAGGTCCAGATTATTTCGAGTGTTTGCATGGTCCCTCGATGCAGTAGAGTCCGGATATCGCCAAAAGCAGAATGGGCAGGCTGTAAGCCGGAAAGAGAATGAGGATAGCGGCCACACCGAGCGTTTCGGCCACCCTCAAGGGCGTCCAGCTTCGCTTGGAGGCTGTTTTCCAGATCATGCCGGCTATGAGGCCCGGCACTACGGCGCCCGCGCCAGCAAGGAAACGCTGGACGGCGGGAAGGGAGCCATATCTGCTTATCAGTCCGCTCACCAGGATGATGGCGGCGAAGGGAGGTATGACGACGCCGAAAAAGGCTGCGACGGCTCCCTTCCATCCGCAGAGACGCAAGGCTGTGAGTATCGAGGTGCTGAGGGCTATGGGGCCGGGAAAGGCTTGGGCGCGGGCGAAGATGTCATAGAATTCCTTCTCTTCCATCCAGCCTTTTTTTTCGAAGCTTGTGGCCGTGACAGGCACGATGACATAGCCCCCGCCGAGGGTTACCGCGTTGATCTGCGCGATCTGCCAGAACAGCCGGGCCGGTGTTGGTGCGGGTTTGATAGCCGTGGAGTTTTTTTTCATCGGATAGCCTTGAGCCAGTATAGTGGTTCACGCATATTCTTGTCCAATACCCCGGGATGCGCGTTCCGCCAGTTCGATCAGATCCTTCTCCTCCATGGAAGGAGAAATCCACTCAAGTTCCGAAGTTCTCAGCCAGAAGAGCCCTACGCTGACGCTTTTCCCCGGCGCGAAGGCGGAAGCCGCCTTTCGGTAGAGTTCCAGCTGAGTCCTGTATCCCTCAGGGTTTCGTACCGCATCGGATTTGAAGTCTATGACAAAGACGTCGGTGTCGGTTTCGGCGAAAAGGTCCATCCGTCCGTCCACGACAAAGTTACCCACTGCGAGAAGGAAGGATTTTTCGCTTTTTATCGCGGCTGTCTCGGGAAGCGCCTGCCAGAATTCGCTTTCCAGGAAGCCCCTGGCCATCGAGGATGCGAGGATGACGGCGCGGGCAAAGCCGTCGGGATCGAGGCCGCGGGCGAGCGTTTCGGAAGGCTCATAGCTCCAGCCGGGTCCATGTTCAAGCGCCTGTTCGACAGCCTCGTGGCAGAGTTCGCCGAACTTTTCGGCGGGCAAAGGCGTGGTGGGGGAAAGCGCGGCGGGGTGGCTTTGAGTGCCGGGATTCCCCTTCGAGAGGGTGTTGAGGTCGGTAACGCTCAAGCGGCGGCGCCGAATGTCGCGGACAAGAGGCTTGGCTTTTGCGTAGGCAAGGGCGAAATCGCCTGCAGAGGGTTTTCTCTGCCTGCCATACCAGTGTCGGAGATCGTCCTTTGTCCTTCGCTGCAGGCTGATCATGTCGACGCGGCCGGATGAAGGAGTGTCGCTTTGGCTGGCCAGGTGCTTTTCGATGTAGTACTGGAAGGAGAGGCCTTTTTCATCGGCCTGCTTTTGGCGCTTGCCGAAGAAATAGAGGTGATCTTCGGCGCGCGTGCAGGCGACATAGAGGAGGCGTTTGATTTCCGCGAGATCCTTTTCGGCCTCGAGTTCCGAACCCAGTTTGAAGAAGAGATTGTTCGCCTTGGCTCCCGGTTTGTCCCAGGGTTTGATGTCCACGGCCAACCCTTCGGGCAGCATCTCCCACAGTGCCTGAGCGCGTCTGTTGGAGCCTTTGTTTTCAATCCAGGGGAGGATCACGATGGGAAACTGCAGGCCTTTG
>PGXP01000034.1 GCA_002839205.1 Spirochaetae bacterium HGW-Spirochaetae-9 | reverse complement strand
AAGAATGCTCCCGACCAGGCGAGGATACAGCCGATGGCCATGACGGTTCCGGGCAATGAATAGGGAAGAACCGCCATCATTTCAAGGGCGATGCCTCCTTTCGGTTTTACCTTGTAGATGACATAGGCAAGCATCGTTCCCAGAAGCAGGCAGAAGGAAGCCGCCGAGAATGCCAGAAACAGCGAGTTTTTCACCGAATCACGGACCATGATGTTGCCGACGAAGATTCTGCGGAAATTGGCTAGGGTAAGGTTCTGGGCAAGGAACGGCAGGCCGTACGCTTTCACGAAGCTGACCAGGATGATCATGACAATCGGCGCGACGACGATAAGGCTCAGGAACAGCAGCGAGAAGGCGAGAAGAGGATACTTGGCTCCCCTGAGCTTGATGAGCATGGGATGCATGGACTTTCCTTTGATGATGTCGTATCGCCCGTGCGTCATAAGGCGTCGCTGTACCAGAAGCGCAATGGAGACGATGAACACCAGAACGATGGAGAGGGCGGCCGACTGCCTGATACCCTCGAAACTTCCGCCGGCACGGTCCATTAGTTTGGTTATCATCGTGGGCAAGGTGAAGATGTTCTGCGAATAACCCAGCATAGCCGGTATCCCGTAGTTCGACAGAGAAGTGATGAGCACCAGGAGCATCCCGGACGAAATGGCGGGAATCGTAAGTGGAAGGGTGATCTTCCTGATCACGTACGGCTGGCTGGCTCCCGCTATCCTCGCGCTTTCCTCCAGGGTCGGGTCCATGCGCTCGAGCGCGCTGACGACCTGCATGTAGACAAAGGGGAAGTAGTAGACCACTTCTATGACGATGATGCCGGCTACGCTGTTGATATTGAACGGAGCCTTCGTTAGGTTGAAAAGGGACATGAGGGCCTTGTTCACATATCCTCCGCGGCCCGAGAACATCATGTCCCATGACATCGCGGCGAGAAACGGCGGAATCATGAACGGAATGGAGAAGAGGAACTTCATCACCCCCTTCATGGGGATGTCGCTCCGCCCCAAAAGCCAGGCGAAGAAAACCCCCACGACGGTAGCGAGGGCGGTTGAGCACAGCCCTATCACCATAGTGTTCCACATGGCGCCGATGTTGCTTTTCTGGAATATGACCTGCTTGAACATGGCGATGTCGATCTTTGTCCCGTCCCAGAAAGCGTAATAGAGAATCATGAGCACGGGAAGGATGGCCACGGTTATCAGGGCTACGTAACAGAGAATGATCATCAACCGGTCCAGGGGGAAGCCCTTTTTGCCCTCAAGACGTGCCAGATCAGGGTTTATGACTCTGGAAAAGATCATGCATCCTCCCTCGCAAAATACCTTTCCTCAAGAAAAGCGAGCCCGACTTCCTCTCCCTCCGAATAGGATTTCGCGTTTTCGGAAATGGCGAGCTGCTGGACCCGAATTTCCATTCCCGGAAGTCGAACGAAATAATTGTACATATTGCCGAGGAAAATCGATTGCGCGACGGTCGCGCGCACGGGACTGTCATCATCAAACACGATGTCCATCGGCCTTATGCCGAGGATCGCCTTTGTGCCCGTCATTTTCTCGCGAATCTGGGATTTGAAGAGGATCTTCTTTTCGAGATCAAAGAAGACTTTGCCGTCCTCGACCACCACGGGGATGAAGTTCGAAACCCCTATGAACTGAAAGACGAATCGGTTCGCGGGGTTCCTGATGATTTCCTCATCGGATCCGATCTGGGCGATCGACCCATCGGGTTCAAGGATCACTATCTTGTCGCACAGCTGCATCGCGGCTTCCTGGTCATGCGTGATGTAGATTATCGTGGTACCCAGCCTTTGCTGCAGAAGGCGAATTTCGACAAGCATCTGCTCGCGGAGCTTGGCATCAAGGTTGGTGATCGGTTCATCCATGATGAGAAAATCGCTGGATGATGTCAGAGCCCGCGCTATCGCGACTCTCTGCTGCTGCCCGCCTGAAAGTTGGGAAGGCATGTACTTTTCGTAGCCCACCATATTGACTTGTCCTAGCGCGTTGTGCACTTGAGGACCTGTCTCTTCCTTCGACAACCCGCGCTTTTTCAGCGGATAGGCGATGTTGTCGTAGACGCTGAGATGTGGCCAAACGGCATAATCCTGAAATACCACGCCGATATGTCTTTGTTCGGGGGGGATGTCGACTCTATCCTTGTGACTGAACATAGTCTTTCCGTCAATTTTCACCGTTCCCTGTTGCGGCTTGAGGAAACCGCAGATCGCCCTGACAATGGTGGACTTTCCGCAGCCCGAGGGACCGACGATGCCCATAATCTGGCCCGGTTCGATCTTCAGCGAGAAATCCTTGAGGACCACATGCTCGCCATAGCTTACGCAGATATTTTCCAGTTCGACCTTTTCCACGCGCCACCCCCCGAAAACGACGCGTGCTGGATACAGGGCATCCAGCACGCTGACTAAAACGATTCTGATTACTTTTTTGTTTTGAAATATGAATCGAACTGGTCAAGCAGCTTGTTGCTCACTTTGGCGAGGTCGACCCAATCGATAGGAAGCGCCTTTGAGGCTATTTCGGTGGCAGTCAGCATGCCGGCGGGAAGTTTGACGCCGTCGACGACTGGCGTGATATTGTACTGAGTAAGCAGCTTCTGGCCACCGTTCGGATCCAGTATGAAATCATAAAGAAGCTTCGCGAGCTTTTCGTGCGGGGCGCCGGCTGGGATCGCGATAGGGCAAGGCACGGCGACAATATCCTTCGTGTCATGCCAGCCAATCGGGGAACCTTCAGCCATAAGGTTTTTAGTGTTGTAATCGACGCCGAAGGCGACCTTGTACGATCCGGCCGCGACGGCATTGTTTGTCGCGCCCGAACTTGATTGAAGCTCCATGCCCATCTCGCTGAGCTTTTTAAAGTAATCCCAGCCGTATTTGGGGTTGTGAGTCATCGCGTAGATTAGCGCCTTCGTCGAACCTGAACCGGTCGGGTCCGTCATGATCAGCTGTTTATTGAAGTTCGGGGCGAGAAGGCCGTCCCAGTTGTACGGGGCTTCCTTATCCGAACACGATGTCGTGCTGAAGGTAATGCCCATGATCAGCAGACGGGCTCCGGTAAAATAGCCCGCGGCATCCTTGAACTTGGAGTCCACACCCGACACGAAGGGGGACATATACTGGAGAAGGTGATTATCGGCCTTGAGAGTGATCATCGCCGAGGGATCCGCGAGCCAGGCAAGATCACAGGTTACGGACTTGGACTGGAATTCCATCAGGAGTTTGGTGACGCATTTGCCTGATGTGGCGGAATAGTAATCCAGTTTGACATTCGGATACTTGGCCTCAAAAGCGTTTTTGAGAGCGATCACGACATCCTCGCCGGTTGAAGAATACAACATAACCTTTCCGCTGTATGAGGTGTCGGCGCCGGCGGCGAAAGCTGGCAACAACAAAACCGAGATGAGCAACGAAACAAAAATTAGCCTTTTCATACTACCTTTCCTCCTTAGATAACGGGTTTGAGCCCGAAAGGTAATTTTATTATGAGTTGTGGACTTATTACTGGATAGTACAAAATCATGACTTTTTTATCGGTTGTTCGAAATTTGAATTATTTCTTCTTTTTCTTTTATCTTGTCAAGAATTACCTTTGTCATGCATAATAGCTTCGGAGAACTCCATGCCCCAGGGGAAAAGCAGGACAAGATTATCCATGTCGATGATCTTCACCGGATCGTTGGTAGGTATGTTTTTAATTTTTCTGATTCTCGTGGCTATTGTCTATAGCCAGTTTCAGAAATCGCTGCTCTTGTCTCTTGCCAAGCAAAACGAGGAATTCGCCTCCCAGGTCAGTTCAACCACAAAATTCGCCGATGAGATTCTTATCAGTATCACAAACCAGCTCTTCTACGATCCGGCTGTAACGCTGCTAAGGGAAAGCGATAAGATTTCCAACTTCGCATTCATCGAGGGAATAAGACAGATAAACGATATCGCCGCCTCGGCCATCCTGATTGACTCGATCTACATCTATAACGGCAAGAAGGATTATATTTACAGTACCGCGCAGTATGGGCCGGTCAATGACAATGCCGAGCGTTTCAGGGACAAGGACGCGGTACAAATACTTCGTGAACGTAGAAACGAGCAGCGGCTGGTTATAATTCCCCGAGAAACATCCATGTTCAGCGGTTCGGGTAATTCAGCCATCTATTCGTTTATGTTCTATGAGACGATTTCGGACGGGACCCCGGATACCAACGCTATCCTTCTCAACCTGAAGGCATCGGCCTTCACCAGGTTGTATTTCGGCAGCGACTTTCAGAATCAGGCGTTCATCATAAACGGTAAAGGGACCTTGATCGCTTCCAAGGATTCTTTAGAAGAAAGTGCCAGGCACAGGCTAATCGCCAGGATCCTCGCGGAAAACGCGAACGACAAGGCCAGCGGCTATTTCACCTTCCCCAATGCTGGCGTAGGGGAAATGCTCTGTTTCTATTCATCTTTGGGTGAGCACAACTGGATCTATGTGAAGACTCTTGCCTACGAAGAAGCCTTTCCTGCATTACTGCGTTCACGCAACCGTACCCTTATAGCCATTTCCGTCATAATCCTTGTTCTCGTGGCGGTATCCGCGCTCATAGCGAATCGCGTCTATGTCCCCTACAGAAAGATTTCGCAAAAGATTTCCAAGGCAATCAGCGGCAACGGAAATGAGAATCCCGAGCAGATAATCAGGAACCTTGACCAGCTTATCGTTGAACATGACAGCCGGGAATTCCTTGGGCCCATGATAAAAAGCGAGATCCTCAAGGATTTGCTTTTGGGAAAGAAGTCTATCGATATGCCCGACTTGAACCTTGAATCCTACCACCTTCAGATAGCCATTAACTTTCCGGTAATGCTATATCTATTAAGCAACAAGGATATAGTGCTCAATACCGAGGATATCCAGGAGAGGATCCCCTATTGCGAAATGGTGCCGATAAATTCCTACACTATTCTGTTCCTCCAGCCGATGAGTCAGGATCAGGAAATACGAGTGCGGGACGAACTCGTCCGAAAAAATCCTGACATGCTTCTCATTTACTCCGAGGAAATCAGAGACTGGTCTTTGATCCCCGACACTTTCCAGAAACTCAGGGAGACTTGGCAGCTCAGATTTCTGCATCCTGAGAAAAGGCTGATTGGCTTGAGAGACCAGCCGCTGAGAAGGCACGTAATGGCCCCGCTTTCGGAAAAATCGGCGGCGGTAGTGGGATTTCTGAAGAAGGGATCCTATTCAAAGGCGGCGGAAACTTGGAATCTGTTTATTCATGAACTAGAGGACAAGCAATACTCGACCGTCAACGTTGCGCTGATAAACATCGCGAATGCCATACTCAAGCTCGCCCTGGATTATAAAGTGCTTGATTCGACATACGAGGAATCTTGCATGGCTTACCAGACGACGATTGACAATCTAGAAGAAATGAATGACCTGAATAGACTCATAGATAATCTTTTTCATAAAATCACCGACAATGTCCAGCAGATGCAGCAGACCAGCAAGAAAGGCACAATCCATGAGATTTTAGAATACCTAGGCCAAAACTACACCGACACGCAGATTTCCACGAAGTCGGTCGCCGATATCTTCAAGATGTCGCCCGCGTACCTATCTCGAATTTACAGACAGGGGAGAGGCCATTCCCTGATGGATGAAATTAACGCGCTGAGGATTCAAAAGGCAAAAGAGTGTCTTGCCGATCCTGACGGATTGATAAAGGACATTCCTCAGAAGATTGGTCTTGAGAATTCACAATACTTTTTCCTGCTATTCAAAAAAATGACGGGCAAGACGCCCAAAGCCTATCAGAATGACCTTATAGTGCTCAGAAAGAGAGAGGCTGCGAAACAGCGCAGACAAGCCTGATGTTCCGGTTCTCGATCCAAACCGATAGGGATCTGCTATCTTCGGTCTTGGCATGGAACAGCATAACCGCCGAGGGTTTTGCTTTTTCTATCAGGCTCTTGATATCTTCCTGATCCGGATGCACCTTGATGGTGGTCGATTCAACTGTTAGCTTAATTGATTCCTTCAGGCGGTATTCCGGGTCCGATATCATATTCCCTAAAGTGCCCGCAGCGACATGTCCGCTTATGATTATCTTGTTTCTGCCGTCATTTTTGATTTTCTCAAAGTATTGGGTAGAGATGGGACTAGTCATCATTCCGTCCGGGCATAAAACAGCATATCCGTCCAAATTATCACTTGCACCGTCTTGGGCCTCTATAAAGCTTCCCTTCGCGTCCCATAACGATGTTTCAGAAATCCACCCGACTTTGTCTTTAAGCGCATGAAAACTTTTCAGGATGCCTTTATCTACAATCAATGGCACCTTGTGTACCAAGAGAAACAAAAAGAGGTCGATTCCCCGTCCGTTTGAAGGTACCGGGAGCAACACGGTTCCATTTTCACGAATCGTCTTATAAATAGATGCGAGGATGGTCTCATATTGCTGTTTGGGGTCGATCGTCCTTGCGGCATATGCAGCATCGGCGATAAGAATGTCGCAGGCCGGCATTTCATCAGCCTTCAGCAACAACGAGTCGAAGCAGGTATCGCCAGTATAGAGAAGGGTAGCGTTGCCAAAGTCAAAATAGTACCACAGGCTCCCCAGCATGTGGGCGCTTCGTCCGGCGATTGCCTTGACGCCCGAGATCTCGTTGACACCAAGTTCCAGTGGGCGAAAATCCAGAAGATCGATATTGTTTTCGTCAAACGGAAGAATTCCGCCTTTAGCTTTCACAAACGAAACCCATTTTCTCATGAAGCCCTTCGCCAGAGACATGGTTTCCGAGTGGCAGAACACCGGTCCACGGTATCCGAGCTCGTAGAGGTAGGGCAAGGCGGCGCTATGATCTTCATGAGCGTGTGAAAGGAATATAGCATCGATCGACAATGCTATCTCTTTGGTTATAAGGGGGTAGACTCGACCTACCGTGGAAATTTCCCTCAGCACGCCACAATCGAGCAGAAAACGTTTCCTCCCCGAGGAAACATAAAAGCAATTGCGCGCCTCTTCGCCGCTGCCGCCCAGTGACTCGACTGTAACCATATACCCTCAATTGGAAAATTCTAATTCCGTTTCTTCCGGTAGACAAGGACTGTCATACATATTGTCAAAACACAGTAAAAATGTCACGACGACCGGCTCGGTATCGTGCCCCAAAAATGTTTCCTTGACGCCCGGGGATTTCCTGCCTAGTATGATCGGACAGCAGTGAAACAAGGCCGGAAATGAGACGATGTCGTTATTTTCCAATATCATAGCCCCCCTCGTCGCAGGGCTCTTCTTCCTCCTCTATTTCGGATATTTCATCATCGCCAACCCTTCAAGGGCCAGCTCCTACTGGTATTTTATCGTTTTTCTCGTCGGCATGAGCATCTTTTCCCTGGGAAGGCCTCTGCAGCTGATACTGGGCTCCAATCTCTTCAACCGGCGAAGAGCCAAGGGGCTGGAGACCACCATCGTATCGATCGGCGTCCAGGTGGTCACTGGCGCCCTGATGTTCCTCTCCTCATCCATCACGCTGGCGCGACTCAAGTTCGGCTCATCTTTCCGCGATCTTTTCAGGAACAAACACTTTCTCTTCAATGGAGGCGTCTCGATTTATACCGTCGCCTTTAATGTCGGATCCCTCACAAAGAAGCGGGAAATCTACTACACCGTATCCATCCCCAGCGCCGCACTCTTCGGCTGGAGCTCTGCCTCCTCGTGTTTTTCCCTGGCCTTGTTACCTGGATTCCCAACATGATTTTCGGGAAATTCCAGTAAAAGTATTGTATGCTTCGCATGTGCAACACGATTAAAGGAGACTAGACCGATGGATGCAGCCTTCAGCGTGAAGAACCCCGATTTCCGCGCGAGCCCTTTTACAGGTATGACAAAGAAACACTATATCGAGTGCGCCAAGTACCTGCTCGAGCGGGCATTTACGCACGTGGCCGATAAAGATTCTCCCTTCGCCTTTCCCATCGTCCCCGGGAAAACCTATCCCCAGGCCGATTCCCCGGCCTGGCGCTTCCGCTCCCACGAGTTCGAATCTTTGGAGCGGAGCCTGACCCTGGCCGCCCCCCTCATGCACGTGGAACCCGAGGTGGAGATACGGGGAATAAAGCTCAGGGACTATTACTGCAACCAGCTCTACAAAATGTTCACCCCCGGCAACCCCCAGTCCCTGCCATTGCCTGACGATATGCCCGACGCCACCTACCAGTTCACCTGCGAGTTCGGAGGCCTCCTCAAAACCCTCCTCCTCCTGCCCGATGTGATCTGGCCGTATTTTACCAAAGCGCAGAAGGACGAAATGGCCGTTTGCATATCGGCCTGGGCCCATCACCGGACAACCCAGAACAATTGGCGCATCTTCAACCTGGTGGCCCTCTCTTTCCTGAAAAAGCAGGGCTATGAGATCGATGATGAGCTGCTAAAAAGCCATCTCTTGTGGGTGGTGTCCTATCATTCGGGCGAAGGCTGGTACCTGGAGCAGACCTACAACTACTACACGATCAGCCTCTTCATCGTGTACGGCACGATCTGGAACAGGGCTTTCGGCGACGAGCACTACCCCGAGATCGCGGCCACGATAGAGCGCTCGGCCCATGAGATGATGAAGACCTATCCCAACTTTTTCGCCCGGGACGGCTACATAAACATGTGGGCGCGCTCGATCTGCTACCGCACCTGGATCTCCGGCGGCTTCCCCGTCTCCTTCATGCTGGAGGGCGGCTCGCCCCTGGATCCGGGCTGGGCCAGGCGCCTTTGCTCCGGCTCCATACTCCAGTTCGTATCCCGCGAGGATTTCTACTTCAACGACATCCCCGCCCTGGGCTTCTACGGGCACAAGGAGTATATGGTACAGAACTACTCCTGCCCCGGCAGCCCCTTCCTCATGTTCCTGCCTTTTATCTGCCTGGCCCTGCCCGACGATTCGCCCTTCTGGACTGCCACCGAGAACGAGGGCTTCTGGCCGGAACTCGGAGAGGCTTCCAAGGTCTCGGTGCTGGAAAAGCCCGGCCTCGTCCTGGTGAACCACGGCAAGACGGGCGCTTCCGAAATTGTGCCTGGAAAAACCTACTACGACGATCCCAACTATTCCAAGCTGGCCTACAATACCCATTTCCCCTGGGAAGACCACAATGCCGAAGGCGGCACCGCCATGGAATACGCCTTCCGCAGCCTGGACCCCCGGGACCTGCGGGGCGATGACATCAACTTTTACCTCACGGGCAAGATCCTCAAGAACGAGGCAGCCGCAAAGGCCGACTACAGCACTTCGAAAAGCATGGTGTACAACGGCATCCGGGGCGGGGTCCTGTATCGCCAGGCCATCATGCGTCAGCCTCCCAACAACGGCGTGGGCTATATCATCGACCTGGCCGAGGCAAGCCTCCCCGGAGGTGTCCTGCGCGTGGACCGCTCGCGCCTGGCTTTTGAGCACGAGCTCACCCTGGGCTGCTACGGCCTGCCGCATTCGGGCGGCGTCGAGGCAGTCACCCAAACCTTCGGCGACGCTAGGCGCGGAGTGATCACCGCCGCCATCCCCGGCAGGCGGGTCGCTCTCGTGGCGTATTCGGGCTGGGACGATCTCGCGGTGCGCATACACTCAGGGCGCAACGCCGAGGCCGACGAGAGCACGGTCGTCTACGCCCACAAGAAGCGCCTGGCCAAGAATCCCGCCATGGAACTCATGATCAGCGTGCTCTTGCACCGTACGGACGACGGAGCCTGGACCGAGGAGGAACTGGATCCCATCACATCTATCGAGATCATGGACATCACGCCGAGCCACTCGGCCCTTGGCGCCCGCATCGAGCTGCGGGACGGCAGAATCCTCCTGGTCGATTTCGCGGACATCGATGGGGAGAGGAAGTGCTGACCCTTAAACAGAAGGCTGAAAGCAAGTGATAATAAGGAATCTCTATGATTCCAGATCATTGATGTTGATTTTCCCGGCCGCAAGAAGCCTCAGGAGGAGGTCGGTAGAACGGCTCTGCGCGGCGAGTCCGCGCTCATATTTGGAGAATGCCATAGGTCCACCGCCAAAGATTTCCCCTGCACGGCGCTGACTGAGTCCAAGTCGGGCGCGGACTTCCCTAATCTCCTTCGAGGTGAGTAGGGAGTCGACGGATCGGTTGAAGTCTTTGCGAATCGCTAAGGTAGTTTTCAGGTCTGCTGCGTGAAGAAAGGCCTCACCGCATGAATTGCAATATTGTCCAGGCTGCTCATAGGTGTGGCTATGCCCTTTATAAGAGCTGGTTCCCTTTGCTTCATCATCAACCCCTTATTTTTGTTTGAAAGAGATCACTACTACGCTGATGCATATCTGGAGCTTCAGGTAGAGCTCAATATCCTGAAAAACAGGTCGATACACATCCTGCCAGCGACCAGGGAACTTGTCGGCTGGCATTGACTTATAAAAGTCTTTCGTCTCCAGCCCGAGCACGACATTGTCTATATCCTCTTCGTCGAAACCCAGTTCCCTTGCTCCAGAAAGCGCAGAGAGTGTGATCACCCGCTCTCCGCTTCGTATGAGAGTCTTGATATTTTCAAGATCATACACTGGCCTTGTGTACATAATATAACCTTTAAGGTTAGAAATTGCAAGTGAATACTGATCCTTTAAGACTAGCAAGCGTCATGGAATATCTCTATCCTCATAGTACTAGCTTTAAGAGTACGCTTGTTTGAGTCACCTTTGCTTCATATTTTGAGATACAATCAAAACATTCTCTTACTATCCGACGGCTATCGATGCACCGAAAGAGTATCAACACTTAGCGCCCAGGCCAGAGCAGCTCGCCGTCGCGGTCGATCCAGGTCCAGGCGCCCGAAAGCAGTTTTACCTGGGCGAACCCCTGCGGCATAAAGGAATGGGCATCCAGGTAGTTGGCAGGAATGGCCAGCTGCCCTGTCCGATCGATGTAGCCCCAGCGATCCCCCACTTTGACAACAGCCAGGCCTTGGGAAAATGAAAGCGCGCGGCCATACACGCCATCGAAGGCGACTGAGCCTGAGTCATCGATGAACTGCCAGCCTTTTTCATCATTCACTGCCGCAAAACCTTCAGAGAAGGGGCGGGCATCGTCCCAGGGGCCGGCCTCGACATATACCTCTCCGTCCCAGGTGAGATAGACCAGATTTTCCCAATCCTCCATGCAGGCCAGGAGACCTTCGCTGAATGTATAGGGGTAGAGCGTCTCATGGGTATCGCCGTCCAGGTCGAAGGCTATATCCCCCGATGGATAGATAAAGCTTTCCCAGGGGATGTAGTCATCGAAATAGACATATGCCAGGCCTTCTGAAAAATCTCCAGCGCCATCGTATTCCGGGGCAACGCGCCATACTCCCAAAAGGTCGATAAAGCCGTAGCTGCCGTTCTGGGCTTTGGCCGGGGCATAGCCTTCGGAAAAATCTCCCAGATCCAGAAGGCTTGGAGGCATAAGGAGCTTTCCATCGACGCTCACCAAGCCATACAGGGTTGTGCCATCCTTGGTTGCCTTTATGCGCACAACACCCCGCTTCAAATCATTGGAGGGCAGGATATCGTATGCCCCCAGGGCCAGGCTGAGCTTGCCGACCGAATCCACGATGCCGATTTCGCCCTTCGGCCCTTTTACAAGGGCGTAGCCGTGGGAGAAGGGCGAGGCTATGTTCCATTCAGGCGAAGATTTCCAATCTCCTCTCCAATCCATGAATCCGATCCTGCCCTCCGAAGCCTTAAGAAGGGGCGTCTCCAGGATGCTGTCCAGATAGACGACGCCCTTGAGCCCGAAGCTCTCCTCTTCGCCCCAGTCGTTCACCAGGCCCATATCGCCCGAGGCTGTCATGACGGAAAAATAGGTCCGGCCTGGAGCGATGGCGGGGACAGAAGAATCCGTATTCAGGATTCCATCTTTCCACAACCCTTCCTGCGCTCCGCCCGAGAGGGAGTAGCGGGTGCCAAAGCCGTTGGGCTTGCCTCTCTCCCAGAAGCCGACATACACCGCCCCGTCGGCATAGCGATAGGCGCCCCACCCATAGGAACAGCTGCCGTGGATGGCTCCTGCCATGATCGAGCTTTGGTAGATCTCGAGAAACCGAGGCCGTATGGACATGTTTCCGCCGGCTCCAAAACCTATCCGTCCGGAGGACCAGGCTTCGTAGGGCATCTCGTAAACCTTGCGCCTGTTGATGGAAAAGATGAGGCTGGAACCTCTCCGGTGGACCGAGAGCCGGTTTTTGGCTTCGTAGCAAAAAATATTGTCACTCATGGTCCAGGGGACAAGTTCCTTCTTTTCTCCCCCTACGGTGGTGGCGATGGAATAGAAGCCGTTGGCGGTGAGGCCGAACCAGAGATAGTCCCGCCCGTTTATGTCGCATGCCAGGCCGTAGGCGTAGCCCTCATCCCCCGAAATCCATTCGATTTCGGCCTCCACGAAAAAATTCCTGGACAGGTCCAGGGTAAAATTTTGGGCGAGCAGATCGATCGAGCTTCTGGAGCTGTGCTTGAGGAGATAGCCTGAGCCGCTGGACCCACCCAGGTCGGCAAACTGACCGGCCAGATTCCTCGAAGAGATGAGCCAGCCCTGGTTTTTCTCTTTGAAGGTGGATTCGAAAACTGTCGTCCGCAGCGAAGGGATTTCGGTTACCTCCCCCGCAGGAATCCTTTCTTCCAGCAGCAGCACAGAATCCACGCTTACTGTCTGAGCTCCCGAGAACGAGAAGCCGATGCTTTCCCCGGCGAAGCTTTCATAGGGCAGGCTTTTGATCTCAACCTTGTTGATGAAAAAGACGAGTTTCTGCCCCGCCCGGGCTACCCGAAGCGTATTGTACATGCCTCGGCCATTGATCACCGGCATAGCTGTCCAGGGAACGAGGAAATTCGCCTTTCCGTTCTCCATCTTGATTATGGCGTACTTGCCATGCTGTGCTGCGAGGAATTGGTAGTAGTGGTCTCTATCCTTGAAGTCCCAGATGATGCCCGCGTAGTCCGTGGAAGTGGGCGAATCCGATTTTATCTTGCTTTCGAGGACGTAATCCGCATCTCGGCGGATGGGGAAGCCATGGACAGTCCATCGGCCGCCTGTCTTGCCCGTCAGGGAGTACGCCCCATCCACGATTTCATATTTGTAGTCCGCAGTTTCTCCCACCGACCACTTGTCACCGTTGCCGGTGAACTCTTCCCTCCAGGAAAGGCTGGGCGAGGCGAAAAGAGGCGTTGAGAGGAAGAAAAGCCCGACAAGAACAAGGAGGAGAAGACTTTTACGCATGGATTTCATGCGCCTTATACTAGGATAGTTTTATTGCAATTTCCACCCTTATTTACCCGCTCACATACGGAATTCTTCGCCCAGGTAGAGGCTTCGCGCGCCCTCGTCGCCCAGGATAGCCTCCCTGTCGCCCGAGACGATTATCTGTCCCAGGTGGATGATGTAGGACCTGTCGGTTATATCAAGAGTGTCGCGCACGTTGTGGTCGGTGAGGAGGACGCCGATGCCGGCGGCCGATAGCCTCCTGACGATCTTCTTGATCTCGTGAATGGCTATGGGGTCGATGCCGGTGAATGGTTCGTCGAGGAGGAGGAACTTGGGCTCGATGGCGAGGGCTCGCGCTATCTCCGTGCGGCGTCGCTCGCCGCCCGAGAGGGTGTAGCCCGGCTGCTTGGCAATCCTTTCAATATTGAATTCCTCGAGGAGCTCTTTCGCCCGGGCGCGGCGGGCCTTGGCGTCCAGATCAGCGCGCGCCTCCAGGACGGCGAGTATGTTGTCCTCGACGGTGAGCTTGCGGAAAATCGATGCTTCCTGGGGAAGGTAGGAGATGCCGAGCCTGGCGCGCTTGTACATGGAGAGGCCGTTCAAGGGGGCTCCGTCGAGTTCGATGGATCCGGCGCTGGGGCGCAGGAAGCCTGCGAGCATGTAGAAGACGGTGGTCTTCCCGGCGCCGTTGGGGCCGAGGAGACCCACGACCTCGCCCGTCCTCATGGTGAAGCCGACGTCGGCCACCGCCACCTTGCGTCCGTACAGCTTCCGCAGCCCCTTCACCTCGAGGAGAGATCCGCTCAAGGGCTTGTCCCTTCCTTCTTCTTCGTCGTGATGGTGCCGCTCACGCGGCCGCCGAAGGCCATGTCGTCCAGATTCGTCGTGCCCGTCATCGTGTCGGCCTCGATGCGTCCGTCGGCCGATACGGCCACGGGGGTTCCGGAGAGCTGGAGGCTCTCGTCGTTGCGGTCGTAGTGGACGAACTCGGCCCGGGCGGCGAAGTCTTCCTTCAGTATGTGGACGGATATGCGGGCATCCACGAGGGACTGTATCTGGTCAAAACGCACCCACTCGGCCTTGAGGAGGACGTCGTTCTTCGAATCCTCGAGGACGACCTGGTTCTGGGCGAGGCCGATCTCCGTGTCGCGCGCGTACTTGAGGTTGGCCGCCTTGAGGAGGAAGCCCTTCGACTCGTCGAAGACGCTCACCGTACCGGTGCAGAGCACATCGTTGTAGTCTTCTCCCGAAAGCTCGATACGCTCGGCCTTGATCTCGATCGTTCCCGTGTTGACCACAGCCTCGCCGATGAGGATGGTCTTTTCCTTGCCCTTGGCGATGACGCTCTCCATGCGGCGAGCGGTGAAGGTGATGGTCGTATCGTCGCTCCCAGCCTCACCGGTGACGGCGGGCGCCTGGGCAAAAGCCCCTGTCGCGGAAAGAATGAGGAGAATGGCTGAAAAAAAATACCCAAGGGCATGACGTTTCATCGTTCCTCTCCTTTCGATGACGCAGGGCCGGAATCCGTCCTTATAACGCCTTGGACCCCATTGCGGAAAGCGAAGGCCTTCGACTGTATGTCTGCGAAAAACCCCATGCCCTGAAGGAAGAGCTTTTTGCCCACCTTCACGATGACAGGATTGTCGGGAGCACCTTCGATGGTTTGGGTGGCCGAGCGATAGCTGAGGTTGCTCGTCTCGAAGGAAGCGTCTTCCTCCAGGGAATTCAGCTGGACAAAACCAGAGAACTCGGCGTCGCCCGTGTCCTCATGGTAGACGGCCTTGTCGGCCTGGCCCGTGGACTTCGGGCTGCCGCCCGCGGATCCCCTGTCTTCGAAGACGACGTTGTAGATGACGAGGAGGCCCTTCTCCTGAAAGTACTCGGCGCGTTCGGCCGTGGCGGCGAAGGTGACGATTCCATTCTCCACTTCCTCGCGGCTGAAGCCTATGAAAGTGGCGTCGGGCCGCTCTTCAAGGCTCGCCGGATCGCTGACAGGCTCTTCCAAAGAACAGGAGGTCGCGAGGATGCCAGCGGCCAGGAGGGCAGCCAGCGACAGGGCTTGCAGGAAGCGCGGCAGGTTTCGTATCACCGTTTGAGTATGGTTCGCCCCCCGCGCGCTGTCAATACAATAGGGACGGGCTGAAATTGCGGCCGCGAAGGGGCCGCGACCGCGAAGGCACTGCTACTCAAGCAGTCGGAAACGCTTTTTAAGGCATTCCGCGATGAAGGCCGCAAAAAGAGGGCTGGCCTTCGTGGGCTTGGATTTCAGCTCAGGGTGGAACTGTACCCCCAGACCCCAGGGGTGATCCGGCCATTCGCAGGATTCGACAAGCTCCCCGTCGGGGGTGGTGGCCGTGACACGGAGGCCTGCGGCTTCCATTTCGGCGCGGAACAGATTTGAAACCTCGTAGCGGTGCCGGTGCCGCTCCATTATCGTTTCGGCTCCATAGGCATGCCGCATTCCCGTATCAGGCTTTATGTGTGACTCCGAAGCCCCCAGGCGCATGGTCCCGCCCAGGTTCTTCACCTTGCGCTGCTCCTCGAGGAGGGATACCACGGGGTGCTTCGTCGTTTTGGAAAACTCGGTGGAGTGGGCGTCGGTCCATCCCAGCACGTTGCGGGCATACTCGATCACCATGATCTGCATGCCGAGGCAGATGCCGAAATAGGGAACCTTGTGTTCCCGCGCCCACCGGGCCGCGATCACCATGCCTTCGATGCCCCGCTCGCCGAAGCCCCCGGGCACCAGGATGCCGTCGATGCCGGCAAAGATTTCGTCCAGCCCGGCACCGGGAGCCTCGAGGGAACCTGAATCGATCTTGACGAGCTCGACGCCCGCGTTGTTGGCGATGCCGCCATGACCGAGGGCCTCCCACACGGACTTGTAGGCGTCGTGGAGCTCCATGTATTTGCCCACAACCCCGATGCGCACCCGGGAAGCGGGCTTCTTCACTTTTTCGACCACCTGCTTCCAGGCCGAGAGTTCGGCGTGCCGACTTTCGACATTCATCTTCTTCAGGATCCAGGCGTCGAGGCCCGCCTTGTAGTAGACGAGGGGCACCTCATAGATGGTCGCCACGTCGTAGCCCGAGATGACGCCCTCGAATTCAACATTGATGAAAGAGGAGATTTTGCGGCGGATTCCATCGTCCAAAGGTTCTTTGGAGCGCAGGATGACCAGGTCGGGCTGGATCCCGATTTCCTGGAGTTCCTTGACGGCATGCTGGGTGGGCTTGGTTTTTATCTCCCCTCCCGATACCG
>PGXP01000033.1 GCA_002839205.1 Spirochaetae bacterium HGW-Spirochaetae-9 | reverse complement strand
TGTTGCGTCTACAATGCCGACCAGTCGCGATCGACGAATAGCTTTTTGGATAGCATATGCAGCTCTGGATCCTTCGATGAAGAGCTAGCCAACCTGGCTGATCTGTCTTATTCATGCATCGAAAAGGAAAAGAGCCCTTCCAAGGTTATATTTTCCAGAGACTTCGCCATGAAATCCGGATCTTCACTACACTCCTTTACGATCAGAAAGGCATACCTTTTCCAGAAATATTGCGTGAGCGTGGACATCGAACTGAGCAACCGTTCCCAGCACCAGGTAGGTCTGCGTTATGTCAGCGAAGTAAATGTACAACCCTCGGCCGCACGGGAGGATGTGGAGTTTTTTGCCTCGGAGGGCAGGGAAAAGGTAAAGCTGGCTTCAGCCACTGAAGGCCAGACACTTCGGGCAGAGGCGCTTTCCATTCAGACTATCCAAGGCAAGGAAATGTTGGAAATAAGGTCGGACAAGGCCTTTCAGCTGCGTGTGCAGCACATCATCGACAAGCATGAAATACAGCAACATCAGCACCTCCCTCAGGGTGACAGTGAAATCGAACGATCGCTGGCGAAGGGAGACCTGTTCTACCAAGGAACGCGCCTGCTTTTTGGCTGGGATCTCAGTCTGGCAGCCGATACGACAGCGGCATTTTCGCTGTCGCTGCATATTTGACCAGCTCTAATGGCCAGCTTGCCCCGGCAGGCGATTTTCTCCTACAATAGGCTATGTCGATCCAGTCGTTCCCCAAAACTTTAGCAGGCAAACATGTACATTTTATAGGCGCCAAAGGAACCGGCATGGCTGCCCTCGCGGAGATATTCGCGGCAAGAGGAGCCGATCTTTCGGGGAGCGATGTCCCCGATACCTTCTATACCGATGCGATTCTGCGCTCGATCCATATGAAGGTATGGGAATCCTTTGACCCTGCCCATATAGACCAGGCCATTGACCTTGTCATTTTCTCCGATGCTTATAACCCGGGCTCGAATCCCGAGATGGCTGAGGCTCAAAGGCTGCAGCTACCCATGTTCAGCTTCGCCGAGGCCTTGGGTGCCCTTTCGAAACTCTACGACGCATCGGGCATATCGGGCGTTCATGGCAAAACAACCACGACGGCGATGGCGGGGAGCCTCCTTGCTGCCCTGGGCGCTCCGATGACGGTATTGACGGGCTCGTCCGTTGCTTCCTTCGGTGACCGTTGTACGCTGATCGCGGGAGACCGCTATTTTGTAGCGGAAACTGACGAATACAAACGTCATTTCATGCACTTTTCCCCGCGGAGGATCCTTCTCACCAGCGTGGAGGGCGACCATCAGGATTTTTACCCCACCTACGCATCCATCAGAGAGGCCTTCTGCGATTACGTTATGTCGTTGCCTTATGGTGGTCTCCTTGTCTATTGCGCGGACGATGCAGGAGCCACTGAAGTAGCGCGCTTCGCCATGGACAAACGTGGCGATCTGCGCTGTGCTCCCTACGGCTTTTCGGCTGAAGGCCCATGGAAAATCATCTCCTGTGCTACAGGGGAGGGGAAGACAAGATTCAGGATAGGTGCCAGCGATATTGACTTAGAACTCCATGTACCAGGCAGGCACCTGGTGCTCGATGCCGTCGGCGCCCTCGCCCTGGCCAGCGATATTGTCACGGATTGGCAGGATGGATTGGCGATGAGCGAAGGACAATGGCGCCAGGCCAGTGAAGCCTTGGGTCAGTTCAGAGGTTCGCGGCGCAGGAGCGAAATCATCGGAGAAGCGGGGGGCGTCCTCGTCATGGATGATTATGCCCACCATCCTACGGCGCTGAAGGCGACAATAGCGGGCATAAAGGCTTTCTGGCCATCACGCCGCCTCATCGTCGACTTCATGTCCCATACCTACTCGCGCACCATAGCCCTCATGGATGAATTCGCCGAAAGCCTTGACGAAGCCGACTGCATAGTTCTCCACGGCATCTACGCATCGGCCCGCGAAAAAAAAGTGGAAGGGGTGAGCGGCCTCGACCTCTTCCGCAAGGTAAAGGTGCGCCGGTCCGACCTCGTCGAGATCACAGATGACCACAACGCCGGCAATTCCGCCACAGGCAACAAAGAGCATTTTCTTATGTACGCGGAGCATCACGGCGACTGCGCTGCCCTCGTCCTTCCGCTGCTGCGGAAGGACGACCTCTTTGTCACCATGGGAGCCGGCGACAACTGGAAACTGGGGAGGACCCTCCTCGGACACTTGAAGCACAAGGAAGGGCGCAATGTTTAAAAGCATGACGGGCTTTGCCCAGAGGGACTTCGAAAGAGATGGACTCTCGGGCAGCATCCAGATCAAGTCCTACAACAATCGATACCTGGATGTCTCTGTTTCCCTGCCTCCACAGGCTTCATCCTTCGAGCCTAGAATCATAGCCATGATAGGCGAGCGGCTCAATCGGGGAAAGGTTGAGTTCTCCCTAAGGCTGAAGAAAGTGGAATCTCCCGTAACCATACGCCCCGACCTGGCTGTTGCCGACTCCGTATACAAAGCCATGTCGCAGATTGCAGCCAGCTGCGGTATCGTTGAAAACCCGTCGCTTCAGCTCATCGCTTCCTTCGAAGGGGTTCTCGTATACGAAAAGGATGTGGACAGCGAAAGCCTCTGGCCGCCCATAGCCGAAGGGATTCAGTTGGCCCTCGACGAGATGGAGGCATCGCGGATGAGAGAAGGGAAGGCGACGGAGGCGAATATCCTGGCGGAATTGGCTCGCTTCGAGGCAAGCCTCGCCCTCGTGAAGGAAAACGCCGCCGATATGGACAAGACCATACGAAATCAGCTTCAAATGCGCTTCGAGGAACTTCTGCCCAAAGGCTACGATGAGCAACGACTTCTTCAGGAGACCGCTGTCCAGCTGGTTCGGTTGACCATCGCCGAAGAAATCGCCCGCCTGGACGCTCATGTTGGGGCATTCCGGATGATGAGCGGCGAGGAATCGCCTGCCAAGAAGCTGGATTTCCTCTGCCAGGAAATGAATCGGGAAGTCAATACGATAGGGTCCAAGAATACCCTCATCCTCGTAGCCCACGCTGTCGTGGAGATGAAGGATGCCCTTGAGAACATCAGGGAACAGCTGAGGAACGTGGAATGAACGATAAAAATGTCTCAATAATTGCAATTTCGGGAAAATCGGGCTGCGGCAATACGACCGTCTCCCGGCATGTGGCCGCCATTTTGGGCCGCGAGTTCATCAATTACACGTTCAGGAAAATGGCTGAGGAAGAGGGCAAGGGCTTGGCCGAGATTCTGGCCCTGGCCGAAGATGACGCCTCCTGGGACCGCCTCCTCGACGCGCGCCAGGTTGAGCTGGCACGAAGGCAGGACTGCGTCATCGGTTCCCGCCTGGCCATGTGGCTTCTCCCCGATGCGGCCATGAAGGTGTACCTGAAGGCCAGCCCCGATGCCCGCGTGGACAGGATACACAGGAGGGAAGGCGGCGCCAGGGAGGAGATAGCCCGGTTTACCGCCGAGCGGGATCTCCGCGACCACCGACGATACAGGGAAACCTACGGCATCGATACAGACGATGTTTCCTCGGCCCACCTCGTCATCGATACGGAAATCTGGGATGCGGAGGGAATAGCCCGTCTCATCGCCGAGGCCTATAGAGCCACAAGGAGCTGATCGTGGTGACTTCTTCCAAAGTAGCGCTGGTCACAGGAGCCTCCGGAGGCCTTGGCAAGGCCTGTGCCTCCTTTCTCGCCGATAATGGCTGGATCGTCTACGGAACAAGCCGTTCCGCATCCAGCGAAGCGACGAAAACGGGCAATTTTACCATGCTGCGAATGGATGTCACCGACAGCGAATCCATCGCCGGCGCTATAGGCCTCATCATGGAAAAGCAAGGACGGCTGGATGCCGTCATCAACAATGCCGGTCTTCATGTCGTCGGTCCCATCGAGTGCACCGCGCCTGAGGTAATCGTTAACTGCTGGCGCACGAATAGCCTGGGAGCCATGCTTGTATGCAAGGAAGTACTGCCCATCATGCGCCGTCAGGGGCGCGGCCACATCGTGAACGTAAGCTCCGTGGGGGGCGTGGTTGGGCTTCCTTTCCAGGGAGTCTATTCCGGGTCCAAATTCGCCCTGGAAGGCATGACGGAATCCCTGAGGGCCGAAGTACGGCCTTTTGGAATACAGGTATCCCTGATCCAGCCCAGTGATATACGGCACCAAGACTGCCGCAGCGATGCAGCGGTGAGCAGCGAATACGGGGCGTCCTATGGGAGAGCGATGGAAGTCGCCTGGGCCGACGAGGAAAAGGGATATCCGCCAGAAAAGTTCGGCCCCCTTGTCCTGAAAATCTTGAACAATTCCAGGCCCCGTTGCCGCTACACCTTTGGACAGGCATTCCAAAGGACGGTTCCCTTGCTCAAGCGCCTTCTTCCCAACCGTTTTACGGAATGGGCGCTCGATCGCTACTACAAGATATGATATGACAGTGATTAAAAAACAATTTGGAACTCTCTCGACGGGGGAAGATGTCTCGTTGTTCCTTATGGAAGCCGGAGAGTACAAGGCTGGATGGAGTGACTATGGAGCTTCCTGGGTTAGTTTCATCATGCCTGATACCCATGGAAAGAGGGATGATCTGCTCCTGGGCTTTTCAAGTTTTTCGCCCTATGCACAGGTTCATCCTTATTTTGGTGCAACGGTGGGACGTTACGCGAACAGAATTGCCGATGCGAAGTTCTCCATAGGCTCGAGGGAATATCCCCTCTTCGCCAACAATGGTCCCAACCACCTGCATGGCGGCAAACGCGGCTTCAGCCGAAGGCTCTGGGATTCAGACATCGAGAGCATTGCAGGGAACCCGGCCTTGCGATTCACCCTCCGAAGCCCCGATGGCGATGAGGGCTATCCAGGCAATCTCATAGCTTCCGTAATCGTCACCTTGAGCGCTGAAGGTAAAGTTCGTATCGCCTACGATGCCCAGTCGGACAGTCTCACGCCGGTCAACCTTACCAACCATGCCTATTTCAATCTCCGGGGGGAGGGCTCCGGGACCATACTGGATCACGAGCTGAGTCTCACCTGCAGCCGCTATCTGCCCGTGGACAGTACCATGATTCCCCTGGCCGGCGACCCCAGGGATGTTGGAGGCACTGTCTTCGATTTCAGGCGGGGAAAGCGTATGGGCGCCGATCTGGATACCTCGCTCGTCGGTTACGACCATTGTTTCATGGTCGACGGAACAGGGAGTGAAGGCACCTTGGGAAGAGAGCCTTTTGCCACGGTAGCAGAAAGGGGCAGCGGAAGAAGGCTGGAAGTCCACACTACCTTGCCGGCCGTGCAGTTCTATACAGGAAATTCATTGAATGGCATAATAGGCAAGCATGGTTCTGTATACGGCAAGCACGCGGGTTTTTGCCTTGAAACACAGTATTGCCCTAACTCGCCCAATAGACCCGATTTTCCATCCTGCTGGATTCAACCCGGTGAACGATGGATTCATACGACCGAGTATCATTTTTCTGTACTTTAAGTAGTATTATATTTATGACAGAATAAGGAGTCTGACGATGTTGGAAGAACTAGCCAAACCAATTTCCGACCTTCAAGCCGAAATCACCGATATATGGGGGCGTCTTTGACCCCGAATCGCTTGAAAACAGCATAAAGGAAAAAGAAAAGCTGACCGCGGAGCCCGATTTCTGGAATGATTCGGCCAAAGCCGGCAAGGTTTTCGCCCAGATAAAGCAGATAAAAGACAGGCTCGAGGCATGGCGTCGACTCACCACGGACGTTGAATCACTGCGCGAGTTCCATGAGCTCGCCCTGGCCGAGGAGCAGCGCGATTTCGAAAGCGACCTGAAAAATACCCTCGATGACATCAGAAAGCGCTTTGACGATGCCATCGTCCTTGAACTCCTTTCCGGCGAAGCGGATTCCTCGGACGCCTATCTCGCCATACACGCCGGATCGGGCGGGACGGAAGCCTGCGATTGGGCCAGCATGCTCCTCAGAACCTATACCCGCTGGGCTGAAAGGCGGAATTTCAAGACCGAGGTTGTCGATATCCTGGAGAGCGAGGGCGGCATCAAATCCGCTACCATCCAGATAAGCGGCCCCTATGCCTATGGGTACCTGCGCGGCGAAAGCGGCGTGCACCGACTCGTGCGCATTTCCCCCTTCGATGCCAACGCCAGGCGCCATACATCCTTTGCTTCGGTTTATGTCCTCCCGGTCCTCGACGATTCGATCACCATCGACATCAAGCCGGAGGATATCCGCATCGACACCTACCGTTCGGGGGGAGCCGGCGGTCAGAAAGTCAACAAGACCGACTCGGCGGTGCGCATAACCCATCTTGAGACGGGCATTGTCGTCACTTGCCAGAACGAACGAAGCCAGTACAAGAACAAGGACGTGGCTTTCAGCGTACTCCGCTCGAGGCTGTACGAATACTACAGGCTCGAGAAGGAAAAGGAGAACGCCAAGTTCCAGAATGACAAGAAAGACATAGCCTGGGGATCCCAGATCCGCTCCTATGTCTTCCAGCCATATACGATGGTGAAGGACCACAGGACCAAGTTTTTCGTCGGGAACGTCCACGAGGTGATGGACGGCGGCATCGATCCTTTTATCGAAACCTACCTGCGCTGGAAGTGGAAGGGTGGTGTGCCGCTCTCCGAAGAAGACGATGAGGAAGTTTGAGGGCTTGAGACGAAGGGGAGGGGGACTGGCAGTCATGCTGGTCCTCCTTTTGACGTCGCTCAATCTCCAGGCCCAGGAAGTGCCGAAGGATGCGACTTCCGCGCCCTGGGTTCTGGGCTTTTCCAGATTTATCCAGGTTTCTCCGGAGCTTCTGGCAAACCTTGAAACCAGGGGTCTCAATCTTGAGCAGGCTGGCGAGTGCGCGGCTCAGTCTGCTGAAGGCATCCTGGACAGGACTATCCCTGCCTTGCTCGCTTCGGCGCTGGAACCAATGCCGAAGCGCGTCGCGAAAGACAATGATGGCAAGCCTGTCCTGGTTAAGACTCTTCTCAATCAGAGCGGCAATGACCTGCGTTACAGAGAAATCCAGGCAGGAATGGAGGCTTTGAAAGGCCTTGATGGGCTGGTTGCCGGTTTCTATTCCCTCATCGGCGAGAATATCGAATGCAGCATTCTGCTTTTTTCGAAGGGGGGAGAGGGAGCAGCTTCCAACGCAGGATCCATGCAGCCTGATGTCCTGGCTTTCAGCGGCAGCATCTCCGATTTGGACAGCTTGGCTGCAAGGCTGCTTCCAGGACTTCTCTCCTGGGCAGCGGGCAGGGAACTGGGCATCCTTGATGTAAGAACAGAACCGGAACATGGTGTCCTCCTCACTGTGGGCAGAAATCCATCACCGATGAATATCTATGTGGCTGGTTCGAGGCTATTCATCCATGAAGCGGGTGAATACGAAATCATCATGAACCGGAAAGGCTTCGAGGAAGGCCGGCGGACCTTGGCGTTACGCCCAGGATACTACAGTTCCCTCGACGTGAAGCTGACATCCATTGGGTCAGAGCCGACCCTGGGTTCAGGCGAATCAATTTTCAGCGCCGACGAAACGCTGCGATGGGAAGAAAAATCCAGATTTATCGAAGCGGAGAGAAAGTTCAGCGCTGCCTTAGGCCGTTTTATCATCAGTGTTCCCTTAAGCGCCTTGGCATTAGGAAGTTATTTTTCCTACAGCGAGGCTTTTTCCCGATCGGCGGTGAGCATCGACGCATTGTCCTGGAGCGGAGCGGGAGCAATCATCTCCGTCTCTCTCAGTGCCGCATTCATTGTTGACAGCGCGCTGAAACTGATGGATGTATTACGAGCTTCGCGATAAATTCCAATGACGGAGTCTTTATGATCTTTGCTGACAAGATACGGGCCCTCTTCAAAAAATCGAGCCTCGATGAGTCCGTTTACGATGACTTGGCCGATCTTCTCGTCGAAGGTGACATCGGAGCGGCCTTCGCCTTTGAAATAGTGGATCGGCTCAAGGAAACCTGCAGAAAAGACAAGATCTCCGACCTCGATTCGGCCCGACGAGCGCTCAAGGAAATACTTCGTCCCTATGCGCTGCGAAAATCCTTTGTCATCGAACCAGGTATCCTCAATATCGTTCTCCTTCTTGGCGTCAACGGGGTAGGGAAAACCACATCCTGTGCCAAGCTCGCCGTCCGGGCGCGCGCCAAGGGTGCCGAGAATATCATCCTGGCGGCGGGCGACACCTTCCGCGCCGCAGCGGTGAACCAGCTCAAGATACACGGTGAGCGCACGGGCGTGAGGGTTGTAGCCCAGCATCAGGGTGCCGACGCGGCGGCTGTGCTGTGGGACAGCATCGAGGCTGCCGGTGCCGGGCGCCCAGGCCTTGTCATCGTCGACACGGCGGGACGGATGCATACCAGACAGGACCTTCTCAAGGAGCTTGAGAAGATGGACAGGATCATCACGCAACGAGCACCCGGCGCCAAATACAGCAAGATTCTTGTCCTGGACTCGACGACAGGGCAAAACGGCATGCGGCAGGCCGAAATCTTCCATGGCGCCGTTTCCCTCGACGGGGTACTACTGAGCAAACACGACTCCACGGCCAAGGGAGGCATGGTCCTGAGCCTGGCGAGAGATTTCGGCCTCGCCACCCTCTTTGTCGGAACAGGCGAAGGGTACAAGGATTTTTCCACCTTCGATCCCGATCGCTTCCTCGATGAATTCATAGGCTTGTGACCAGGTGACTGCCAGAGCGCTCTTCTTTACCGCCACCCGCTGGGGCTTTTCCGGGCGCCGGAGAATGTCGCTCAGCAGGGCGATCCTGGCAGGGGCAGGTATTGCCGCCGGCGTCACAGCGCTGATCGTCGTTATCGGGGTGATGGGTGGGCTTCAGCAGGGCTATATCGATTCCATCCTCGAGATTTCCAGCTTTCATCTGCGCGTCGAGCTTCCCGATGACTTCGACATCACCGAGCTCGCAAGGTTCAGGGCGATACCAGGCATTTCATCAGCCGTCGCCTTCAAGGAGACCCATGTCCTTGCGCTCGGACCTTCGGGACAGACGATAAGTGTGAATCTTCGGGCCTTCCAGGACGGAGCCGATCGATATGATCCCTCCCTTGTTCGGGCCTTGGGTCTTTCGGAGACATCGGCGATGCCTCAAGCCGGATATCTCCTTCTCGGCAAGGAAGCAGCCAGCTCCCTCGGCATCGATCCCGGCCTCTCGGTGGAGCTTTTCGGGATGACGCAGAGCGAAAATGAAGGAATTCAGCCGGTAAAGGGCAGTATCATCATGGGCTCAACCTTCAGTTCGGGATACTATGAATTCGACGCTTCCATGGGCTTCATCAACCTGGAAAAAGCAGGGAGTCTCGGGCCGATTTTCTCCACAACACCTCTTGTTGTCGGTATCAAACTCCGTGATCGCTACGCTGATTACCAGGCAATCGAGGAAATTCGGGAAGTTCTGGCCGACGGCTCTGGCAAAATCGTTTCATGGCGCGATTACAACAGGAGCTTCTTCGGCGCCCTCCGGACGGAAAAATCCATGATGATGCTTCTCGTGAGCCTTATTTTTGTCGTCGTCGGCATCAATATTTTTCACGCCTTGCGCCGCGTCATCGCTTCCAAAACCTCCGATATTGCCCTGTTGAAGGCCTGTGGAGCCTCGGATCGCGACATCCGCAGCATCTTTATCATTGAAGGATTTGCTATCGGAACTCTGGGAGCTCTCATGGGAACGGTAGTGGGGCTCCTTCTCGGCGACAATATAAACGGCATCCTGGATTTCGTTGCAGGTATGATGCGCTTCCTCCATTCGTTGACCCAAAAATTCGGCATTTTGCCCACGGGAGAGGATTTTAGGCTCTTTTCGCCTTCGTATTTTTATATCGACGCCATTCCCGTATCGATAACTGCGGCAGAAATTATCTTTATTGCCGCGACGGCGATCGCTTCCACAAGCTTGGCAGCTTTTTTCGCCGCGCGGAGAGTTTCGGAGGCCAAGCCTTCAGAGGTATTCAGGAATGAGTGAGATCATCGTGCGCTGCAGAGGGCTTGTGAAGAATTTTGAAAGCCAGGCTGAAACCCTCTACGTCCTGAAGGGTATCGATATGGAAATCAGCCGTGGAAGCTCCTGCTCGATCATGGGCTCGAGCGGCTCGGGCAAGAGCACGCTCCTGTCGATCCTCGGAGGGCTGGAGGGATTCGACTCAGGCGAGGTGACGGTTGGATCCTACGCCCTGCACGCGCTGTCGGAAAAGCAGTTGCCACAGTACCGCGGCGCCCTCGTTGGCTTTGTATTCCAGTTTCACTACCTGCTGAAGGATTTCTGGAAGTACCCCACGGACC
>PGXP01000296.1 GCA_002839205.1 Spirochaetae bacterium HGW-Spirochaetae-9 | reverse complement strand
TAAGGAGGAGATTATGAGAACACATAATCGCAAACGGGCGTTCATCGCAATTGCTCTGATTGGACTGATGATGCTATCCACGCTCTGGGCCGCAGGATCCCAGGAACAGAAAAAGCAGGAGGGCCCGATCGAGGTGACCTTCTGGTCGCTTTTCACCGGTGGTGACGGCGAATTCTTCGATGCCATGGTCGACGAGTTCAACAGAACCCATACCGATATCGTCGCCAAGACGGATACGGTGAAATTCGACAACTATTACACCAAGCTCACCACCGCCCTGTCGGCCAACAATGCTCCCGATGTGGTGGTCGTACACCAGAGCAACCTGCTCGGTTATGTACCACGGGGAGTGTTCTTGTCATTGGACGACCTGCTCGCAAAGAACAACGCACCGTTGGATGATTTTGTCGCAGCACCACTCGAGGCGGTGAAATACGACGGCAAGACATATGCGTTGCCACTTGATGTGCATGCATTGATCATGTACTACAACATGGATTTGTTCGCCGAAGCCGGCATCACCAAAGTCCCCCAAACCTATGCCGAAGTCATCGCCGCTGCCCAGGCAGTCCAAGCGAAGACCGGGGCGATGGGATTGGCTGTAGACAACACCACAGCAACCTACAAGGCGTACACCCTCACCAGATTGTTCATGTCGATGCTTGAACAGCAGGGAACCAGTTTCCTGAACGCCGACAACTCCAAGGCCAATTTCAACAACGTCGCCGGAGAGAAGGCGCTCAAGGCACTTGTCGACATGGTGCAGGTGCACAAGACAACCCCCGCAGGACTTGACTACGACGGTGCTGTCAATGCATTCCGTCTGGGAAAGGCAGCGATCCATTTCAACGGCGTATGGGCAACCGGTTCATTCGAGAAGCAGACGGGCCTGAACTTCAAGGCAGTAGGCCTTCCACCGATGTTGGGCAAACCGGCGGCATGGTCGGGTTCGCACACCTTGGCGATTCCTGTGCAACGCACGCAAGACCCCGCGAAGCTCGACGCCGCGCTCACTTTCATCCTGTGGATGACAGAACATGGCGACATGTGGGCGAAAGCCGGCCATATCCCCACCCGACATTCTGTGTACGAAAAGGAATCATTCACCTCGTTGCCACACAGGAAGGATTATGCCGATGCCGCATCGTTCGCGTTCGCACCTCCTGCCACTCCGGCTTGGGAAGAAGTCTATTCCACAACCTCCGATATGCTCGAGTATGCGGTCGCCAAAAACCAGAACGTCAAGACCGCCCTACAAGCGATGGAAACCAAAATCAACAGCATCATCGCTTCCTATTGAACTACGTGTATACTGCAGTTGGGCAGAGGGTCTATCCTCTGCCCAACATCGACATAAAGGATGTTTTGTATGGCAATTCCAGGAAACAAGGATACGAGGGACGGAATCATATTCGCGCTGCCATTCCTCTTGGTCTACCTGGTGTTCATGGTCTTCCCCCTCGGGTTCGGCTTGTTCATCAGCTTCTTCAATTGGGACATCCTGTCCTCGGGAGCTTTCGCCGGATGGGCGAACTATCGTCGACTGTTCCAAGATGAACTCTTTTTCAGCTCCCTTTGGCATACGGTCGAATTCGTACTCATCACCACTCCGGTCCTGATGGTGCTCGGATTCTCCATGGCAC
>PGXP01000295.1 GCA_002839205.1 Spirochaetae bacterium HGW-Spirochaetae-9 | reverse complement strand
GGCAACCTGCAGAAGAACGTCGTCGGAACCGGCCCCTTCATGCTCAAGGAATGGACCCCCGACAACTCCATGACCCTCGTGAAGAACCCCGACTACTTCGAAAAGGGCGCGCCATACCTCGACAAAGTCATCTTCAGGATCATCCCCGAGCAGGCATCCCTCCTCGCCGGTGTCAAGTCGGGAACCCTCGACATGGCTACCATCAACGACGGATCCACCATCATGCTCGCCAAGCGCGACTCGAATCTCGTCGTCATGCAGAAGCCCGGCGTCAACGTCCGAACCTTCGGATTCAACGTCACCCACAAGCCCTTCGACGATGAGCGCGTTCGCCAGGCTATCTCCCTCGCGATCGACAGGAGCGAAGTGGTGACCGTGGCCGAATTCGGCATGGGCATGGCCTCGGGCCCGATCCCCGTCTCCGCCACCCAGTGGGCACTTCCCCTCTCCAAGATCCCCTATTCCACTCCCGACTACGCCAAAGCCAAGGCTCTTCTCGCCCAGGCGGGCTTCCCCAACGGATTCACCTTCAAGATCGTCACCGCCAACTCCTACGAGGGCGGACTCTCGGTAGCCCAGGTAATCCAGGACCAGCTGAAGAAAATCGGCGTCACCGCCGAGCTCGAAGTGGTCGAATGGGGCATCTACATCGACCGCTGGGTGAAGCGCACCTTCGACGCCATGGTTGAACTCCGCGGCGGCTCCAGCGAACCCGACCGCTTCCTCTACAGGATGATCCACTCCACCGGCGGCGTGAACAATTTCGTGTTCAAGGACGCCGAAGTGGACGCCCTTCTCGACAAGGGCCGCGTGCTGACGAAGGTTTCCGAGCGCAAGCCCATCTACGATCAGCTGCAGATTGCCCTCGCCACGAAGGCGCCGATCATCTTCCTGTATTCCCCCTTCGAAACCCACGTGATGAGCAAGGACGTGAAGGGATTCAAGCAGGTTGGAAACGGAAGCCTCTATTTCCTCACCTACGCGCAGAAATGAGTGTTGAAATCGCATAACGCGATTTCATAGCACAAAAAAGTATTGGAAGGGAAACCTGACGGTTCGCCGCCGGGGTTCCCTTCCCTTCTATTTTATCCTGGACATTGGGGCTCATAATGGGAAGATATATCGTCAGGCGGCTTCTGTCCCTGATACCGGTTCTCCTCGGCGTATCGATCATCGTGTTTTTTCTCGTCCGCCTCATACCGGGATCGTCGCTGCAGATGTACCTGGGAACGCAGGTGGAAACGACGCCCGAGCAGATGGAAGAACTCAGGCGCATCTTTGGCGAGGATAAACCTGTGCCCCTTCTCTACGCCGAATGGCTGGGCAGAGTCGTCAGGGGCGACTTCGGCTATTCCCTGCGCACGAGCAGACCCATCCTGCCCGATATTCTGCAGCGGCTTCCCCTCAGCATCGAGATAACTATTTTTGCCTTATTTCTCGCCCTCGCCATAGGCATCCCTCTTGGAATTCTCTCGGCGCTGAAACAGCACCCGCTCACCGATATAGCCATTAGGGTGACGGGCCTCCTTGGCCTCTCCCTGCCTCAATTCTGGCTCGCCTCCCTCATGGTGATAGCCTTTTCGAACTTCCGTGGATGGATTCCAATGGGCAACTACGTGAGTTTTATAAGCGCGCCCCTCCAG
>PGXP01000294.1 GCA_002839205.1 Spirochaetae bacterium HGW-Spirochaetae-9 | reverse complement strand
ATGTTTCTTGAAATTGGTGCCCGGCGCATCCTGTTTTTTCATGCAGGCGGCGAAGACCATGCTCGAGGCAAAGGGGGTAGCCAGTGAATAAGCCACCGTTTTATCGTGCTCCTCGAAGCTGTAGTCGAAAATATGGATTTTCAGCTTGCGGTAGAGGCTCCTGAAGAATTCCTTGCCCTTTTCGCAGGACTCGGTGATGATGATGGCGCTTTCGTCGCGAAGGTCGCGGATGTTGGCTCCCGTGGGGCCGAACATAGGATGACTCGAAACGAAGGATCTGCCTGTTTTTCCGTAATAATCCTCGAGGCCGTTCTTCACCGAAGCGATGTCGGCCAGCATGCAGGTTTCCGGGATGTGGGGCAGGACACTTTCGAAAGCCTCAACCGTGTGGCCGAGCGGAACGCAGTTGATGAAAAGCTCAGGGCTGACGCTATCGAGTTCCTTGAGGTCGAGAATTCTATGCACCTTCATGAAGTATTTCATCTTATAGGGATCGGCGTCGTGTACCCATACCTCGTGATCCCAGCAGAGTTCCTCACTGAGCCAGGCACCCATCCTGCCGGTGCCAAGTATGAAGATTTTCATGACTGCAGCCTCGTTTCCCTGTAGCAGCCGAGAACCCTGAAATCCTCGGCCATCTGCCCCGCTTTCGCGATGACAGAAGCCACTTTCGCATCTTTTATCGAGCCCTGGAAGTCGATGAATATGGCATATTTCCCGGGAGTATCGGGGACGGATTCGATCCGTGTCAGGTTTATGGACGCTTCCGCGAAAAGCTTGAGTATGGCGAAGAGGGAGCCGGCCTTGTCGCCCGCGGTGAAGACGGCTGAGCAGCGATCGCCGTCACCCTCGCCGTCGTTCATCGCGACGACAAAGAAGCGAGTCCTGTTGTGCTCGGAATCCTGAATATTTTCCTTTATTATTTCGAGACCATAGAGGTCGGCGCAAAACTTGCTTGCGATGACAGCCACGCCCTTGGGTCGGGTTTCGGCGATGGTTCGGGCTGCTCCTGCAGTATCGTAGTAGGGAATAGCCTCGAGGTGGTTGCGGGCGATGAAATTTCTGCACTGGGCGAGCGCCTGGGAGTGGGACCAGACATGCCTGAGCTCCCTGTGGTCGGTGCCGGGCACGCATAGCAGGCAGTGTTTTACGGGCATATCGATTGCGGCGATGATTTTGAGATTGGTATATATGAGAATGGAGTTCACTGGCCCCACGAGGCCGCCCAGCGTATTTTCGACAGGAACGATTCCACAGTCGAAAATTCCCGATTCCACCGATTCAAAGACATCGTTGAACTCCCTGCAGGGCATCATGGCGCTCTGGGGGAGGAGGGAACGGGCTGCCACTTCGCTGTAAGCCCCATGCTCACCCTGGAATCCGATAGTCTGCAGCCCCATGGCCTGTAGACGTTTGCTTTCGGATATTATGAAGGAGTAGATGTCCACGGCGAACTTGGGCTCGACGAGGCAATGGCTGGAGCGTCGTATCTTGTCGAGGACGATCTGTTCTCGGGAAGTGTCGACGATCGAAGTCTTGAAATTCTTCGTGAGTATGGCTTTCTCCATCCTCTCGTTGAGCAGGGACAGTATCCGGGCATCGATCTTGTCGATGTCGGTACGCAGGTCATCGAGCGTCATGTAATCCTCCATTCTGAATGGTTG
>PGXP01000032.1 GCA_002839205.1 Spirochaetae bacterium HGW-Spirochaetae-9 | reverse complement strand
AAGCAGTATTTCCTGGGCGGCGCCCTGCAGGGCGGGATAGTGCAAACCCTGTTCTCGATCGGCATGTTGGCATCGGCCATTGTTTTTGGCGTGTCCGGCCAATCAAAACGGCCTTTCACCTTGATCTCCTTGTCTCCGTTCCTGTTGGGAGCGTGTTCCATCGCCGGCGGCCTTCTGCCGCCAAATGCCTTCTGGGCTTTCTGCGTCGTCGTCTTTGTGATCGGCACGACCGGCATGATGGGCCACATTCCCTACATGGCCTATATCCAGAAAAGCGTCGCCGCGGAAAACCTGGGCAAGGTCATCTCCACCGTCACCAGCATCATCAGCCTCGGCATTCCTCTGGGTATGTTTGTGGCCGGTCCCATCGCTGAACACGTGGGCGTGGGTACTTGGATGATCGGCGTTGGCATGATTCTGGCCTTGATCGGTATCCTGAGTTATCTGTGGACCAGGCGATTCGACCGCGAACAGCCTTTGTCGGGATCAGCCATGTAGTCCGGCGTCACGGCTGTCGATCGTGGGATTGTCTGCCCCGACTGCTGTCGCTTTCGTTTTTATGAGAACGGTGCCAAGCCATGTAAACCACGCGATCAGCATCAATCCGAATACGATAGAGGCGTCGCGCAAGGGAGCGACGACCGAGGCGAGGCCCCAAGGTCCCGAAAGCGACACCGAACCAGCCGAGGGGCTTTGGCAGCGCGCCGTTGCGCAGAGCCACCATGCTTAGAAGAAGTATCCACAACCCGCCGCCGTCCCGGGGCCGCTATTTGCCCAATCGGGCGAGGGAACGGGCGGGTTGGATTTTTCTATCGGTGACATATGCCAGATCGCTGGCGGCGCTTGCGGCGACGCTATAAGCCCGATCAGCGGAACAGAGCCCCCATGGCCTGCATGTCGGGCTTGTAGACCATCAGCACGAAAACCGCCACCAGGGGAGCCACGCCACCCAGGCTGATCCACCAGCGCAGTTTGAGGAGGCGGATGAGTTCCTCGGGAAGGGCCTTGTCCGAGGCGTCAAGGCCGGCCATAAGGCGCTTGACCTTGTACTGGGTGGGGATGTCGCTGACGATCCAAAAAAGGCCGGACAGCATAAACAGGATAAATCCCGCGGACAGCCAGCCGATCCGCCACAAGTCTCCCATGATGAAGGCGAGCATGAGGCCGGAGAGCAGCGAAAGGATGATGAGGGGGGAGGAAAAGCGGGCGTCTATCCAGGCCACGGTGTTGTAGGTGTGGAGGATCGCTTCCTTGCTGCCCGCGGCCAGGCTGCGCCTTTCCCAGATCATGCCCACCACCGCGTTGGCGAAAAAGAGGGTAGCGGCCGCGATGTGAACGAACAGCGCATGGCCGCGCAGGGCGGGCTGATTCAGGAGGGCGACAAACTCAGCCTTAAAAAAGACAGCGAAAGCGACTAACCCGGCCATGAGAGCCAGGAAGCCGATAAGGACATACTTGGTCTTCATGGTTGACATTAGGAACATAATCTCCGATGCCGTACAAGTGCCGCGATCCCCGCGCGGGGCTTGCGGTGAATTTTAGATTGCCCGGCCCGGAAAGCACTGCTATAATGCCAAAACTCGATATAAGGAGTCAGGCATCATAAACCCGGCGATCCGGCGGTATTGGCCGCAGTACAAATGGCCTAACATCAGCGCGATGCTCAAAAACATGAAAGAAGAGCCCGAGCGCTGCGCCGATTCCTTTGGTGGCAAGCTGGTGGCGATCACGGGGGCAACCTCGGGCATCGGCCTGTACGCGGCGCGCAAGTACGCTTCCATGGGCGCGCGGCTGGTCTTGATCAATAGAAACAAAGAGAAATCAGAGCGCGTCTGCGGGGAAATCGCCGAGGACTTCGGCGTCAAGGCGGAATACTTCACTGCCGATCTGACGCTGCTCGAGGACATGCAACGCGCGGGGCGCTACCTGGCCGAGCTGGAACAGCCGACCGAAGCGCTGATCCACAACGCGGGACTCCACCTCGAAACCCGCCGCGAGACCGCCGACGGCCTTGAGGCCAATTTCGCCCTCCACTATCTGGCTCCCTTCGTCATCACGAAGATGCTGATGCCAAAGTTTAGCAGGGACGGGGCGGGGAGGATCATCTTCGTTGGCTCCGAGGGATACCGCTTCGCGATGTGGGGACTCGATCTGGACGATCTCCAATGGGAGCGGAACAGGTACTCGGGGCTCAAGGCTTACGGGGCTGGAAAGCTCGCCCAGCTTCTGTCGATGCATATCTTCGCCAAGGAACTGGCGCCCTATGGCGTGACCATCAACGCCATGCATCCGGGGATGGTGCGGACCGAGACGGGGAAGGACAACGGCAGATTGTACCAATGGTACAAAAAAAACATTATCGACACGCGCTCCGCGACCCCGGAAATATCCGCCGAGGCCCTCTATTACCTCGGGGCGTCTACGGTGCTTTCGCGGACGAGCGACACGTTCTTCCATCTGACGAAGGAAGAAGAACTGGCCCCTCCCGCGCGCGACATGGAAGCCGCACGGGCTCTGTGGGAAAGGACTATCGCACTGCTTGACCATAAAGGGGTGAGGCTGTGACAAATAAAGATATCATCGTGGTCGGTGGCGGCATCGCGGGGCTCACCGCCGCACTGAGCCTTGCGCAAAAGGGCAAGGACCTCCTTCTCATCGAGAAGAACGAGCATTGCGGCGGACTAATGAACTCATTCGAGCGGGAGGGCTTCCGTTTCGAAGGCGGGGCGCGGGCCCTGGTGAACGCCGGCCTGGTGAAACCCATGATCAAGGAATTCGCCCTCGACATCGAGCTTCTTCCCAATCCGATCACCCTGGGCATCGAGGACTCGATCATCCACATCGAGGGGGAGCAGGGCCTCCGCATCTACGCCGACATGCTGAAAAAGCTCTATCCGGGAAGCGAACAGGACGTGGACAGGATCATCGAGGCTATCCATGCCATCATCGAGGACATGAAAGTCCTCTATGGCGCCGACAGCCCCCTGTTCTCCAAAAAGAAGAAGAACGTCCTCACCCTGCTGCCCTCGATCGTCGCATGGCTCGTAAAACTGATGAGAACCTTGTACCGCATTTCCAGGATGGACAGGCCCTTCGAGGAGCGCCTGGATGAGCTCTCCTCCAATCAGTCGCTCAAGGACATGGTGGGCCAGCACTTTTTCCGCAAGACGCCGGTATTTTTCGCCCTGAGCTATTTCGCCCTCTACAACGACTATGTCTATCCCAAGGGCGGCGTGGGCGCGTTCATCAAGAAACTGGTGGACGCGATACGGGAGCGCGGCGGCGAGGTACGCCTCGATACCGAGATAACGAAGGTGGACCCGGGCGCAAAGCTGCTCACCGATACATCAGGCAACGTCTATCATTACGACAAGATGATCTGGGCCGGCGACCTCAAAGCCTTGTACGCAATGAGCGATTCTGCTGGCATTACAGAGAGAGATCGCACAACGTTCATCCAGCGCAAGGAAAAAATCCTCGGGAGCAAGGGGGCTGAGTCGGTGTACTCCGTGTTCCTGGGCGTGGATCTCCCTCCCGAGGCTTTCGGGAAGATCGCCAGCGGCCACCTGTTCTATACGCCTGACAGAAAGGGTCTGGGGCAGATCCATATCGCCGAACTGGACGGCATGATCGCGCGCTGGGATTCGGTCCAGCAGGACGAGATTTACGCATGGCTGCGCGGGTTCTGCAAGTACAACACCTTCGAGATTTCCATCCCCGCCCTGCGCGACCCCGACGCGGCCCCGCCCGGGAAGACAGGCATCATCATCAGCGCCCTCTTCAGCTATGAACTGACCCGGAGGATCAAGGTCGCCGGTTGGTACGAGCCATTCAAGCGGCTGGTGGAAGACGAATTCATCGAGGTGATTTCATCGAGCATCTACCCGGGACTCAAGGACAAGATACTGTTCCGCTTTTCCTTCTCGCCATTGTCCATTCTCGAGCGGGCGGGGAGTTCCGAGGGCTCCATCGTCGGCTGGTCCTTCGAGCAGGACATACCCGCGGTGACGAGCATGTTCCGCATGGCTGACTCCGTGAAGACAGCCATGCCCGACGTCTACGCCGCCGGCAAGTGGGTGTACAGCCCCGCCGGGGGACCCACCGCCATCATGACGGGGAGGATTGCCGCCAAGAAGTGCCTGCGATAAGCATTGGGCAGGATATAAGGTCTATTCTGGCAACATATAACCATCTTCGATGAACAAAGCCTTGCAGGCTTCAACAACATCGGGACAGTAGGCGGTACCACTAGCCCTTGTGATTTCCTCCAGGGCGGCATCGAGACCTAACGTGGCACGGTATGGTCTGTGGGAGGCCATGGATTCGACAACGTCAGCAACCGCCAATACACAAGACTCTTTAAGAATTTCTTTTCCTCTCAAGCCATCAGGATAGCCTGTTCCGTCCAACCTTTCATGATGTTGCCTGACGATGGTTGCTACCGGCCAGGGAAACTCCACAAGCCGGAGGATATCCCACCCCGCGAGAGCATGTTCCTCAATCAGGGCTCGTTCAGCATGAGATAGCGGTGCAGGTTTGCTGAGGATGTCGGTAGGGATGCGCAACTTTCCCAGATCGTGGAGCAGGGCCGCGATCCTCAGGCCTTCGTACGGCTCATTTGATATATTCAGTTTGCTCCATATTCTGCAGGCAAGATCGGCGACGCGTCTCTGATGGCCGGCAGTATAGGGATCGCGCATCTCGATAGCCATGGAAAGAGCGGTTGTAGTGCTTTCCAGGGTCATCTTCAACTGCTCCGCGAATTTCCGACTTTCATCTTCGGCGTGCTTGCGTGTTGTTATATCTACAAATGACCCGACAAAGTACAGTGGCTTTCCGCTGGAATCTTTCACGAGCGCGATGTTGACGTCCACCCATACAATAGAGCCCTTGCTCGTCACATACCTTTTTTCAAACCTGGCATTTTCTCCATTCTCGAGCAGGTTTTTCATAACATCACGGCCAAGATTTGTATCGTCGGGGTGAGTCACGTCATTGAACTGCCTGCCCTCAAGTTGGTTCGGCGGATAGTCCAGAAGTTTTGAAAGCGCTTCGTTGACCTTGAGAAACTTGCCTTCAAGCGATGTCAGAGCTTGCGGCACAGCCCCTTGCTCGAAACCTGCCCGGATGCGTTCGGCTGCATCGTCGGCGCGCTTCCTGTCAGTTATATCCTGTACAAAGCTGTCGATATATTTCGCCTGCCCATCTTCCCCGAAAGTCAGCCGGCTGTTGTGCGAAGCCCAGACTATTCCTCCATCCTTTCGCCTGAGCCGGCTTTCATAGCCCTGAACGGTTTTATATTCCTGAAGGAGTGCCAGGAACTTGGTACGTTCGATCGGGTCAAACCACACCCGTGAACCCCAGTCGGAGGCCAAAGCAACCAATTCCTCTTTCGATTCATAGCCCAGTATTTTGGCCATGGCACCGTTTACAGCCAGGGGATGGCCATCGAATGATACCCGATCCATCCCTTCAATGGCGTTTTCGAACATTTCCTTGTATTTCGTATCAGCTTCCCGTAGCGCCTTCTCCGTCCATCTGATAGCTGAAACGTCCCGAATCACGCCAAGAATATGCTTCTTGCCACCCAACATCATTACGCGGATGGAAAGAGACACCGTGATCAGGGTTCCATCCTTCTTCCGGCCTGTCAGCTCCAAGTCTCTTACGAATCCCTTGCTTTTAAGCGCATCCACCACTCTTGCCCTGTCTTCTGGGTGAGCATAAAGGCCGAGTTCAAGCGATGTCTTTCCAATGGCTTCTTCCCGCGTATAGCCGAATACTTCCTCGAACACATTGTTGGTTTCTATAATCAAGCCATCGTCGAGCGTGGCTATATAGAATACATCCAGTCCTGTCATGAAGGCGAGCCGGAATTTTTCCTCATTGTCGCTCAGAGCGTCCTGGATGAGTTTACGCTCGGTTTCATCCTTGCCGAACACCGAGATGCCGATCACCTTTTCCTTTTCGCGGATGAGGTTGACGGTCAGCTGGAGAAATCTGGTTCCTGTATACACAGGGTAGTCTTCACTATACATGCCCTGAGTGAGCGCTTTCTCATAGATTTCATGCCATTTGGTGACATACTTCCCCGGAGGAAAGAGGTCTTCGGGACGCATTCCGATGCCAATCTGGATGCCACGCTCCCGCAGGAAATAGTCGCTGAGGCTTTGGTTGAAGGCAAGAAGACCGAACCGATCAGGATCGACGCACCACATGAAATCCAAGGTGCTATTGATGATCAATTGTGCCATCGATTGAGTTAATCGCTGGTGGGAATTATGATGCTTCGATCCATCATCTGCCAACAATCCAACACCAAGAACTGGCTGAGAATTTTTTAGCGCGGAATCTTCGCTGACCATAATGTACCTTCTTACATCATATTTATTTTTAGTTATGGGGTCTTTGTCAGTATAGAGCATATGTCAGTGATTTGCGACCTATTGAGCATGCCAAGCACTGGAATGATCGTCCTCGGGAGCTTCTAAGAGCGTAGTCGCCGTTACCGTGAAGGGGTAGAAAAACACTCCAGAAAAGCGTCTGCACCGCGACCCGATCCATTATCATATCCGCAGGGGTCGCGGGCAGACTAATCCGCTGGTTTCCAATTTACAATAACTTAGGATGCCCCGTTTGCCATTTGCACAAGCGCGACTATGACAACTCCAACCACAAACACTACCGCTAACACCGCGGTGATCACTTTCTCACGTTTTGATTGTCCCTTGGGTTGCGGTTTGGGGGCAACAGTGTTTGATTTCTTTTCTTCCATACATTTCCTCCGTTATTGATAGAAATAGTTTGAACAACCGATCATGCTTGGGAAATTCCGAGCACGCCGACAAGATCGGTCGAGCATGATGAAGTACCTTTGTTGAGAATATTTCGTGGTGAATGAATTCGCCGCTGGCCAGATTGCTCCTTCTGGCGACTATATGAAAAAGCCACCATTCAACATTAGAGTTGAATGGCGGCCCGACCATTCTGAATACCTCCAGCCAGAAAGAGCTGGACCCATGAATGCGGTGGTATCGGCTTCCACCGTAATATAATTCAATTTACCACTGCATTATCATAAAAACAAGACTATCGATCTTTTGGCCTTTCCGTGAGCGTAGTCGCCAGCCCCGCGCTCAGGGCGAGGAGGGCGGCAAAGCAGAGCAGGGGGAACACGTAGGAGCCCGTCGCCTTCCGCAGCGGCTCCATAACGTAGACGAGGACCACGGAGACCTGGCCCGCGAGGGAGATGAGGCCGTTCGAAGTTCCCTCGGGCGTGGGGAGGGCGGTTTCGGAAGCGTACTGCGTGCCGATGGGATTCACGGAGACGAGGAAGAAGCCGAGGATGAAGCTGGAGACGAGGAGGAGGGGGAAGGTCGGGGCGAGGGCGAGGCCTACGATGCCCGGAATGCCTCCCAGCAGGCCGACGATTATAAAGGGTTTGCGCCTCCCTTTCCTGTCCGAGAGGGCGGGCATGACGACGGCGCCGATGATGCCGCCAACGAGCATGACGGCGATAGCCACGCCGGCCTGCTTTGAGTCGAAGCCTCTCGGCCTCACGATGCCCTCAATCCAGGTTGTCACGCCGGTGAAAATTCCCAGGCCTATGAAAGCCATGGCGAGATACCGCCTGAAGGATTTGAGCGAGAGCGCGCTCTTCAGCCCAGCGAGCATAAGAGCCCGTTCCGTTTCCGCCGAAGCGTCGGGCGGTGTCGCGGGCTTTTCGCGCGCGAGGATAAGAAAGAGCAGCGCCGCCGCCGAAGCCGCGATTCCGTAGTAGAGTTGGACCGCGGGAATCGACATCGTATCGGTGAGGATGGGGGTGAGGACTTGCCCGACCGCCGTACCAATGAGATTGGCGATCGTGAGGAGACCTACCGCCAAAGCCCGCTCGTTCGCGGGGAACCACAGCGCCGAAACCTTGGTCCAGGAGTTGAGGAATACGGGCTGGGCGGCGGCCATGCCGACGGTCATGGCGATCGCGAAGCCGAAATTCGCGCCAGCGACGCCGCGCAGGACGCCGCAGATTCCGGTGACGATGGCTCCGGCCGCGACGACCGGCTTGCAGCCGAACTTGTCGATGAGCCAGGAGATCGGGATGGACAGGGGAATGAAGACGATCATGAAGATCATCGAGAAAAAGCCTATCCGCAGCTCCGAGACGCCGTAGAACAGGCCGGACTGGGTGGTGATGGGCGCGTAGCTGATCCAGAGTATCTGTATCGTCAGGTTGGCGAGCATATAGGCGCCGAGGACAAGCCATCGCGAGGCGTAGACGCGGTATTCCTTTACGTTGCCCATCGGTGGCTCCTCCATGAATTAGGAATATTGGCTGTAATGATACTTTTCACGACCTCGACGCCAGCCAGCTTCGCATGGGCGAGAGGGTGTCGGCGACGAGGTCGATGAGGTCGGCTGCCATTTCCACTTCGTAGCGGGTGAGTATAAAGTCGGTGAGCTCATCGTCGAGACCGGGTTCCTCGAGGACGCCGAGGAGGTCGCGCAGGGGGCGCTCGGGCGGCTTGCCCTTGTCGTCCCAGAGGACCGATACGGGGAATTTCGAGAGTTCGAAGAGGGAGATGAGGGAGCTTTGGGTGCGCGGTTCCTCGTGATAGAGATAGAGGATGTCGAGGATGGCGACGAGCTTTTCCTCGCCGTTCTTTTCGAGAATTCTGGGTATTATTTCCTCGACATTCTGCCTGCGCAGCTTGAGCAGAGTTTTGTATTTTCCTCCGCCTTCGATAAATCCCGCCACCACATCGGACCAGATCTTGGTCTGCACGATGCTTGGAATTCCGATCAGGTCGCCCAGGGGCGCAAAAAGGGCGGCGAAGGGCCATGCGATGATGGATCGGAAGAAGTTGGCGCGGACCACGCTCTTTTCAAAGCCGCGCAACGTGTTGTGCGTTGCCAGATACAGGCCGTTGACGAAAGATATGACGAAGAATTTGACGAGGTTGAAAAGAAGGCCGTCCTGAGCCCAGGGCCATACGATATCGAAATTAGCCTTGAAGAAGCCGAGGATGGGCACAGAGAAGCCCGTCCAGAACAGGGCTTGGGCGACGTTGTCGAAATTGATGCTCTTGAGACGCCACTCGCTCAGGCGGCCGCCGCGGCTGGCTACAAGGTCGGCTATGCTGGTGCGGAAGCCCGTGATGCCGAGCCAGAGCAGGGCGTAGGCCGATCCGAGGTATTTGTCGGCGACGAGGAATCCGATAAAGATGAAGACGGCGTTCTTGAGGGAAGGATTGAGGTAACGCCATGCCCTTCGCGGCGGTATGTAGGCGTTGTCGCCCTGGGAGCTTTCGGCCTCGCCTTCGGATGTTTTTCCGAGGCAGACGATGGGCGACACAGCTTTGACTTTTGCCTCGTCGACAGGTTGGCCCTTAGCCGCGATCATGGCCGAAACGAGGGATGGAAGAGCGATGTGCCTGGCGATAAAATCGCCTTTTTTCGCTCCGAGAATATTGCCTTGATCGATAAAGCCCATGCCGGGAATTTTCGGATGACGGCCTGTCGAGTCGCTGCCGCAGACGAGCAGGATGGTAGGGCTTCCGTCGCGTTGTGCGATTTTGTTGATGCTGTTGACGTGTCGCGCGAAGCTGAGCACTTCTTCGGGGTTTCGGGGGAGGCAGTCCTGTATGTTGTACAGCTCGACGATATCGATGAGGTCCTTGTACTCCGAAAGGATTGCGACCGCCTTGTCGAGGCCGTGCTCGAGGGGGTGAAGGATCTTGAGCCTGCAGCCGGCCGCTGTGAGCATCGATTTTACGGCTTTAATGTCGTCGAAGGCCGACTGGTAGTCGATGAGGACGGGGTCGCTGAAATAGCGCTGGAGGAAGCTGTCGGGCGATGCTTCCTTCAGGGCTTTCCTGGCCGAGGAAAAGGTATCGTCGGCGGCTTTGAAGTCGGATTTGGTGCAGCGGCCGCGCCGCAGGCTGTCCTGGGTTTTGCTCCTTCTCACCTTCAGAAGCAGAAGCCTGTTGAGCAGTATGGGGCGCGCCTGATTGTAGAGAAATTCGGCCAGGTGGGTGCTGTTGATGCTCATGGTGGGGATATAGGCGTTCAAGGCTTCGAAGCTGAGTTCCGGTATCCTGTAGAGGGTTTCGTCGGGGAATCCCCTGTTGAGCTCGGCCAGATTGTTGGCATTGAACTCTTTCAGGACCTTGCGCACCGCCTCGATCCTGTTGGTCTGGTTTTTTTCGAGGGTGGAAAGGAATTCTCCCAGGCTTTCGGCATGGTCGCGGAAAAAGGCCTTCGCGTCTTCGGGCTTTTGCATCGGGGGCAGGAGGGCCATGAAGTGGAAGCGGCATCCGCGAACGCCCATGCTGAATTCAAGGCCGAGCTTTACGCGTATGCCTATGATGCGTCCTGCCTCCAGGGCTTCCTCCATCATGGGGAGGTCGGCCGACGATCCGTAGGCGACGGTGATTTCGGAAATGCCTTTTATAAAGGCGTCGACGAGGAGTTGGGTGGGGTTCTTGCGGCCCGATGTGGCGGTATCGTGGACGTGATTGTCCCAACCAAAGGAAAAATCCTCAAGCCGCGTGCCCTTTTCGGG
>PGXP01000293.1 GCA_002839205.1 Spirochaetae bacterium HGW-Spirochaetae-9 | reverse complement strand
AGATCAACCAGATCGAAGACCTGATCACACAGGGAATCGATGCCATCTTCCTGAACCCAGTGGACTGGGAGGGTATCCGCCCCGCATTGGTCGCATTGAAGAACGCCAATATTCCCATAATCAACTTCGACACCGAAGTCAAGGACATGGAATATGTGACCGCATACGCCGGTTCCGACAACAAGAATGCCGGATATGTGTGTGGTGCCGACTTGGTCAAGCGGTTCCCCAATGGTGGAAAGATTGTTGTCCTCGATTCTCCGACGATGAATTCGGTCAACGACCGCATCACCGGTTTCATGGAAGCGATCAAAGGTAAGGGCTTCACCATCCTCGCACAACAGGATGCCAAGGGAGACCTCCCGACATCCATGAGGATTACCGAAGACATCCTGCAGGCACATCCGCAGATCGATGCCATCATGGGTGGAAACGATCCTACGGCACTGGGAGCCCTCGCAGCATGCAAGGCAGCCAACCGCACAAGCATCCTCATCTATGGTGTCGACGGTTCACCCGAAGCCAAGGCCGAGATCGCTAGCGGCGGTCAATTCGTCGGTTCCGGAGCCCAGAGTCCGATCAGTATCGGCGTCGAGTCGGTCAAGCTGGCATACAAGGTCCTCAACAACGAACCGTACGAAGAACGTGTTCCTGTACGAACCTTCCTGATCAATGCCGACAACGTCAAAGAATACGGCACCGACGGCTGGCAATAAGATTTTTCTGTACAAATCACTTGGGGCCGGGCTACTCTGATGTTCGGCCCCTTTCAACGATTATTATGGAGGTTTACCCCAGGTGAGTGAAAAGATTCTTTTGGAAATGAACCATATCCGCAAAGAATTCCCCGGTGTCTTGGCACTGAAGGATGTCTCTCTCCAGGTGCAAGCCGGAGAGGTTCACGCCCTGTTGGGTGAAAACGGAGCTGGAAAATCGACTCTGATCAAGATATTGGGTGGAATCTATTCGAGTGATGCCGGGGAAATTGTCATTGATGGAAGTGTCGTTACCATCAATTCGGTCCAGGATGCCCAGAAATTCGGTATCAGTGTCATCCACCAGGAACTGGTGCTGGTCCCACACATGACGGTCGCCGAGAATATCTATCTCGGCAGGGAACCGCTCAAGGCGGGACGGTTCGTTGATTTCAAGAAAATGAACGACGACGCGAAGCAACTGCTCGATTCGTTCGAACTCGACATTCGACCGGACGAGGAAATCAGCGAATTGACCATTGCACAACAGCAGATGGTGGAGATCATCAAGGCACTATCGTTCCACGCGAAGATCCTGGTGATGGATGAACCGACTTCTTCCCTCTCCGAAAAGGATGTCGACTTCCTGTTCGAGAATATCAGGAAGCTGAAGAAGGCCCAGGTCGGCATCATCTACATTTCCCATCGCATGAGCGAGTTGAAGCAGATTGCGGACAAAATCCCCGTTATCCGGGACGGCGAGTATATCGGTACCCGCCAAACGCATGCGACTACCAACGATGAATTGATCACCATGATGGTTGGCCGGCAACTCACCAACTATTACACCAGGACGTTTGGAAATCCAACGACCAAAGTCCTCGAGGTGAAACACTTGAACGCAGGCAAATTGCTCAAGGATATCTCTTTTCACCTGTTCAGCGGTGAAATCCTGGGATTCGCCGGATTGGTGGGA
>PGXP01000292.1 GCA_002839205.1 Spirochaetae bacterium HGW-Spirochaetae-9 | reverse complement strand
AAACGCGAAGGACACCCCCACAGCCTCCAGCATGCTTATATCGGCAGCGATTGCTTCGCGGCTGATCCTGAAGGCTGGAATCACGTTGGCAGGAACTCCTCCGGGCCTCGGACCCGCGTCGAAAACCTTCACCTCATGGCGCGCCTGGGCAAGATGCCATGCACAGGCGAGGCCAGCAGGGCCGGCGCCGATTACGGCCGTCTTCCCGCTCTTTATGCACAGGCTCTCAGGGAACTGCGCGGGAGTCAGGTTGCCGGAGTTCGCCGCCACCAGCTTCACGTCGCGAATAGCCACCGAGCCCTCATAGTCGAGCCTGGAACAGTGCTCCTGGCAGACATGATCACAGAGCGTGCCCGTTATGTGGGCGAGGGGATTGTCGGAGAGAATTGTCGCCAGAGCCTGGTCGCTCAAGCCCGCTCCCTGGGCGGCGATGTAGGCGGGCACTTTCTGGTTCACGGGGCAAGCATGGACGCAGGGCGCCGCGAAGCAGTCGTAGAGGGGGAGGCTGCCCTTTATGGTCACCTTGCCCGCTTTCCATTCCTTGCGGTACTCGGGGCGTTCGAGAGCCGCCTCGGCCAATGCGTCGAGGGCAGCAGGGTCGGTTGAGCCGGGTTCAAGCGGTATGGGGAGGGCTCCGGCAGCTTCCCTCGCTATATGGGAGAGCCTCAGATAGCCACCCGGCTTCAGGATGTCAGTGGCAATCGTCAGAGGTCCTAAACCGGCCCTGATCAGGTCGGCTGCGTTGAAGGCCGAAACGCCACCGCAGTAAGAGATTCGTGATCCTTCCTCGGGGAGGGCATGGGCGATTGCAGCCGCCAGGCTGATGGTGATCGGAAAGAGGGCGCGACCCGACATGTAGCGCTCCGCACCAGGCAGCGTGGCCCCATCGTTGGCGTTGGCGAGGGTATTCGAGAGCTTTATGCCGAAACGTCGTCCCCTGGCCAATGCTGTCTGTCTCAAGGATTTTATCAGGGCGAGGGCATCGGCGAACTGAAGATCATGCTCGAAGCTCTCCCGCTTTATGGCGATATCCTTCCATCCGAGTCTGTCGAGTATGCTTCGAGCCTTATCGAAGCCGAGAAGGGTTGGGTTCAGTTTTATGTAGGTATCGAAGCCCTTTTCTTCTATGAGGTACCGGCCAATCTTCTCGATCTCTGAAGGGGGGCAACCGTGCATCGTTGAAAGTGTGACGGAATGGACGGGGCGGACGGGCATGTGGGCAACCAAGGTTCTGGCCTTTTCGGCCGTGGCTTCTCCAAAGGCTTTTCTGAAGCGTTCATCAGCAATAAAACTCTCGAGTTCACCCATGGCGTGCGACCAGTAGCCGGTCGTTTCGGGTCTTCTCATGCCTTCTATGAAAGCCTCGACTTTTTCGCTTTTTATCCCATCGAGGGTGTATCCCACCGACATATTGAAGAAAAAATCATTGGGCTTGCGCGACCAGAGGAAGGCGAAGAGGTTTACGGCTATCCAGCCGTTTATGTATTCTTTCCTTGCCTCCTCGAGCGACAACTCCGTCGACCACTCGACGTTGTGTCCTTCGTCCAGGGCATCGATGCAGGGTTTATCGATTTCGAGATGGTCATTCTGCTGGACGGTTTTGAGCTCGAAGACCCTTGCGCCAGCCAGGTAGGCCGCGAGAATATTGGGTGCTATCTGCGTATGGGGGCCGGCAGCCGG
>PGXP01000291.1 GCA_002839205.1 Spirochaetae bacterium HGW-Spirochaetae-9 | reverse complement strand
CGGGGAAAAGCACCCTCCTCCGTTCCGTCAACCGCCTCGAGCGCCTCGACTCCGGCTCGATCTCCATCGACGGGGAGAGCGTCACCGACGATAACGCCGACATCCGCCACATCCGCGAGGAAGTGGGCATGGTCTTCCAGAGCTTCAATCTTTTCCCCCACCTCACGGTGCTGGGCAACATCATCCTCTCTCCCACCGTAGTCCTGAAGCAGGGCAAGGAAGAGGCGACCGTCATGGCGCGCAGGCTTCTCGCCAAGGTCGGCCTTTCCGACAAGGAAACGGCCTGGCCTGACCAGCTCTCGGGCGGACAGCAGCAGCGCGTCGCCATAGCCCGAGCCCTCGCCATGAATCCCAAGGTTATGCTCTTCGACGAGCCCACCAGCGCCCTCGATCCCGAAATGATCAAGGAAGTCCTCGACGTCATGACCGACCTGGCCAAGGAAGGCATGACGATGCTCGTCGTCTCCCACGAGATGGGCTTCGCCAGGGCAGCAGCCCACCGCATCATCTTCATGGACGCCGGGCAGATCGTCGAGGAAGCCCCACCCGAAACCTTCTTCACCTCCCCGCGTGAAGAGCGCACCCGCAGATTCCTCGAGCACATTCTCTAGGAGCATCCTCCAGAAACATCCTCACGAAAGCCAGCCGGCATATCCGCCTCATTTTCATTGCCCCAACAGGAAAACCATACTATAATCCAGAAACCCTATTGTCATAAAAGCCCTTCGTTGAGGCTGTTCCAGCAAGAAGGAGGATCCAGCTCCGTGATCAAATACCTGGCTACCTACAATGAAAAATGCGTCGGCTGCATGACCTGCACCTCGGTCTGCTCAAAACTCTATTTCAAGGAAGACAATCCCGCCAAATCCCGCATCCAGGTGAACGAGATGCCGGCGATGGCCTATCACCTCGTAGTCTGCGACCAGGAATGCATGGCCTGTGTGCGCGAATGCCCCACCCGGGCCATCACGCGCAACAAGGCCGGCGCCATCGTCATCGACAGCAAGAAATGCGTCGGCTGCCTGGCCTGCGTGGCCGTATGCCCGATCGGCGCGATGCGCTGGTTCCCCGGCAACCCCGTGCCCTTCAAATGCATATCCTGCGGCGCCTGCGCCAAAGTCTGCCCCAAAGGCGCTCTCGAAATCCAGACCAAGGAGGCCGCCGTATGAGCCTCGCCATGAAAGAGCTCAAGAAGATCGCCGAATGGTCCTATGAGAAGAAGCCTCTGTCGCGCGGCTACAACATGCGCAGCCTCGCCATCGATATCGGCGCCCTGGGCTTCGCCGAAAAACCCGTCAGCGCCGAGATGAAGAAGAAATTCGTGGGCGGGAAGGGCTTCGGCCTCAGGCTGCTCTGGGACGGCACCAAACCTTCGACCAAGTGGGACGATCCCGAAAACGAAATCGTCATCGCGATGGGCCCCGTCTGCGGCAACACCAACTACCCCGGATCGGGCAAGAGCCTCGTCGTCAGCCTTTCGCCCATGACGGGCGTCCCCATCGACTCCAACGTCGGCGGCTATTTCGGCCCCTTCCTCAAGTTTTCGGGCTTCGATGCCCTCGAACTTACCGGCAAATCCGACCGCGACCTCATCGTCTTTTTCAACGGCGACGCGGGCACCGTGGAAATCTTCGAATCCCCCGAAGGCCTCGAATCCGATACCCACATCCTGGCCGACAAGCTCA
>PGXP01000290.1 GCA_002839205.1 Spirochaetae bacterium HGW-Spirochaetae-9 | reverse complement strand
CTATATCGTCAAGGAGACCTCCTGCCCCATCGAGACCACTGGAGAAGGAATGCCTTCATGAACAGCATGCTGTTGATTGCCGGCATCGGATTCTCTGTTCTTGCCCAGATAACCCTCAAGTTTTCGGCACGCTTTGAAGCCTGGGGAGGAAGATGGCTCATGTACACTGCTGCGGGAGCTGCCATGTACGGTGCCTCATTCCTCGTCTACTCCTTCCTTCTCCGCAAGGAGGACCTGAGCCGGATCAGCCCGATGATGGCGAGCGCAGTAGCCCTGGCAGTGACACTCGCAGGCCTGCTTCTCTTCGGAGAGGAGATGACGGCGCGCCGCGGCATCGGCATCGCCTTGGGAATTGCGGCTATTGCCCTCCTGGCCAAGTAGGTTCCGTTCATGGCAAAACGGGAAATTCGCGAATCGCTCTTCGCTGCTTTTGCGCTTGTCCTCGTCTATGCCCTTCTCCTGACACGTTTCGACCTCAAGCTCCTTTTTTCCGATACTATCCTCACTGGCGGCGACTCCGCCTCCTGGTACCAGGTCCTTGCGACGCTGAAAAACGACTTCCTGCCCAAGGGCAGGCTTTTCGGTTTCAGCCAGGCCAACTTCTTCGGCTACCTCGAAGGCCAGCACTATTTCATACTCCCCTTCCTGTCGGCTGCCCTACTCGGTCTGGCCGTACCGCTGACGGTAGCCCTGAAGATCGCGACAGTGGCGGGAGGCTTCGCCCTCCCGGTGACAATGTTCGCGGCAGCCACAAGCATTACGGGCAGGAAGCGCGCTGGGGTCTTGGCCGCAGCATCGAGCCTGCTCTTTCTTTTCAACGAATCGTATACGATCTTCGGCGGCAACTGGCTCTCCACCTTCGCGGGAGAATTCTGCTTTTCCTGGGCCATCGCCCTCCTTCCCCTCTTCGTCGCCTCGGTTGTGGCGGATATGGGCGACAGAAAGCGCACAGGGATACTCTCCGGCCTGTTGTTGGGATTGATAGGTCTTTCCCATTTTTTTGTCTTTATGCCCGCCTTCTTCCTGCCCTTTCTGTCCGCATTCCAGCTGCTGCCGCGACTCCTCAGATCAGGGAAAAAAAGAAGCAGCCCTGCCAACAGCCCCGAGGCCGGCACCACGCTCAGAATCCTCGTCACCTACAGCATAGCCCTCTGCACGATGGCGTTCTGGCTCCTTCCCATGGCGGCAACACGGCGATGGGCCCAGCCTATCAGCATGATCTGGTACTTTTCGTCGCTCAAGGACTTTGCGCGGCAGACCCTCGCCTGGGTGTGGGTTCCCCTGTGCATTGTCTTCGTGGCGGCTTTGTTCGCAGGCAAGACGTTCCGCGATGAACGCCGATTCCTCGCCCTCACTCTATACGCCCTCGCCGCCTGCGCCTTTCTCTTTTTCGCCGCCCCTGGCCTCGGCATGCCCGATATCCGCTTTATACCTTCAGCCCTTATCTTCTGCGCGCTGGGGGCATCCATTCTCGTGGAAAGCTGGCTCAACCGTTCGCTGGGCAGCCTATCGGGGTTTTTTACATCTTCCATGCCGTCGGCGGCCGTCCTGATTCTGGCGATTTCTGCCTGCGCGGGCGCAGCCGCCATGGCGAGGAACGCGCCGGCATGGTTCCGATGGAACTATGCGGGGTATGAAGCCAAAAGCCAATGGCCCGTGCTGGCGGGCTTGGGCGAGACCTATCGGGGAAGCCCC
>PGXP01000289.1 GCA_002839205.1 Spirochaetae bacterium HGW-Spirochaetae-9 | reverse complement strand
CGATATCGCCCCGACTGTGCACCGTCTACGGCAAATGATCTTGGAATTCAAACGGAATCCGGGACCACAGAACAAGTGGACGTTCCAGGTCCGCCATAGGAAAGCCGATGGGACAATCATCTGGGCCGATGCCTCGATAAATTTCCGCTATACCGAGACTGGGAGTATCGAAGCCATTGGTGTGAGCCGGGATGTGACTTCACGCAAGTTGAATGAGGAGAAGATCCTCCACTTGAGCTACCGGGACCAACTTACCGGACTCTACAACAGGCGCTATTTCGAAGAACATCAACGTACCTATGCGGAACCGGCTTCTCTTCCCCTGACCATGGTTGTGTGCGATGTGAATGGACTGAAGCTGACAAACGATGTATTTGGACATCAGGTCGGCGACCAGTTGCTCAAATCGTGCGCGAATGTGCTTGTGCAATCGAAACGGCCGGACGATGTGGTCGCCCGGATTGGGGGCGATGAATTCGTAATGCTGTTTCCCAATACTTCCCAACCCGAGGCACAAGAGCGCATCGATGCGATCAAACAAGCCGTTTCGCAACAAGTCGTTGGGAAAACGCGTCTATCGGTCTCATTCGGGTCGGCGACCCTTGCCGCCCCTGTGGCATCGTTGGAACCGCTGTTCAAGGAAGCGGAGGATATCATGTACCGGCGAAAGTTGCTCGAAAGCTCAAGCTATAAGCATGATGTCATCAAACTGTTGATCAACGGATTGTACGAGAAGGGCTTGTATGAACGCAACCACAGCGATAAGGTCTCGTTCCTCTCCTATGAGATTGGCAAGGCGATGGGACTTGCATCGGGTGATCTGGATGAATTGCGGCTTGCCGGCATGCTGCACGACATCGGCAAGATTGGAATAGATACCGATGTGCTCAACAGGGTCGGTCCACTGGATACGCACGAGTGGGAACAAATGCGGCGGCACCCCGAGATGGGATTCCAGATTCTGCGTTCCGTCCAAAATTTCGGTCGTATCGCCGACTGGATACTTGCCCATCATGAACAACCCGATGGGAAAGGATATCCCCAGGGACTTGACGACACCGAAATTCCCCTGCAATCGAAAATCATCGCAGTGGCCAATGCATTCGATTCCATGACAAGTTCCAGCGGATTCAAGCACCCGTTGGATATCCCTGCAGCCATCGGGGAATTGCAAAAATTTGCCGGAACACAATTCGATCCGAACGTAGTGGCTACCTTGGTTTCATTACCACGGGAATTTTTGGAAAAAGACAGTATCAGAGAGGAGGGTATTAGTGATGGACCGACAAGCCATGCTTGATCTGTATGAGAATCTACTCAAATCGATCGCCGATCCATTCTTCATCATTTCCGATGATGGTACGTATCTGGATGTGTTTGGTGGGACAGAGCGCAGTCTGTACGACGATGCGGCAGCCTTGAAGGGTCGGAATATATTCGACTTCATGGAGAAGGATTTTGCGGAATTCTTCATGAACCAGGTGCATCGCACGCTGCAGGGTAATACTTTGAATTCATTCGAATACCAGTTGGCGACCGAGACTGTCGATGGCATTCCTAAGAATGGACCGGGCGGAACACAGTGGTTCGAAGCACGAATGTTCCCCCTGGGAAACCTTTTCGACGGACAGCGGGCAGTGACCGCCTTGATACTCAATATTACCGAACGCAAGCACCTGCAACAGAAATTGCGGGA
>PGXP01000031.1 GCA_002839205.1 Spirochaetae bacterium HGW-Spirochaetae-9 | reverse complement strand
ATCGGCGCAGTAGCCCATAATCCTGGCCTTGTCTTCTTCGACGAGCCCTTCTCCGGCCTCGATCCCCTGGCCCAGGATCAGCTGCTGGCTGTCATGGTCGAGCTGAAGGAAAAGGGCTCCACCGTCCTTTTCTCTACCCACATCATGGAGCATGCCGAAAAGATCTGCGAGCGGATCCTCCTCATCAACAAGGGGAAGGAAGTGTTCTACGGCGCGACGGCCGACCTGAAGAGAAAATATGGCCGCAACGCCGTCATGCTCGAATTCGACGGCGACGGCTCCTTCGTGAAGGATCTTGGCTTCGTCGCTTCCATCAATGCCTATCCACGCTGGATTGAGGTGGAGTTGAAGGATGGCGCTGATCCCGACGAGCTCTTTCAGGCTTTGGCAGGCCGCCTTCATGTGCGGCGCTTCGAAACCATTGCCCCCTCGCTCCACAAGATTTTCGTCCAGCTGGTCGGCGGCCATGCCGCGGCTGAAGAGGGCGAGGAGGCGAACCATGCGTAAGCTTTTCCATGTTATCCGTCACGAATTCAAACTCACGGCGGCGAACAAGGCCTACGTCATTCTCACGATCCTGGGGCCCTTCCTCATCTTCGCCGTCACTGTCCTGCCCTCTCTCCTTGTGCAGAAGCCGGGAGCTATAGCCAAGGGCAATCCCCTCGCCCTGTACGGAGCTCCTCCCGCTGTGCAGACTTCCATTGAGGCAGCCTTTTCCGGCATGGATATCGAAGTGAAGAACATCGCGGACGAGGCTGTAGCCAAGGAATCCGTCCTCGCTGGGACGAGCGTCGCCCTCTTGTCCATCGAAGCCGGCTGGCCCGACTCAGGACGCGCCGTCTGGTACTCGAAGAGCGGCGCAGAGATCGCCCTGTTCAGTACGGCTTCTGCCGTCCTGGAAGCTGCTGCCAAGGAAAGGCGCATAGTAGAAAGCGGCATCGATCCCGCCATCGTCGCAAGGCTCCTAACGCCCCCAACCTTTGAAGTCGTCAAGCTGGAGGCAGGCGGCAAGGAGGAAAGCGCCGGCCAGGATTCTTTCTTCGAAGTCCTCATGACGGCCCTCGTCTTCGTCATGATGATCTACATGACAGTGCTTCTCTACGGCCAGATGATCGGCCGCTCCGTCGTTACGGAGAAAACCTCGAAAACCGTCGAGATAATGCTTTCGAGCGTGACGAGCCGCGACCTCATGTTCGGCAAGATCCTCGGCCTCGGCCTCGCCGGCCTTCTCCAGTACGCCATTTGGGTCGCCATGTCCCTCCTCCTCACCCTGGTGGTGGGACCTTTTTTCAACATGACGATGCCCGCCGGCCTTTCGATGGCCAATATGGGATGGCTCGTCCTCTTTTTCGTGCTCGCCTTTTTCCTCTACTCGTCGGCCTATGCGGCCATGGGAGCCGCGAGCGAGGACGAACAGCATCTTGGGCAGATGGCCTGGCCCCTTCTTGTCTTCCTCATGGTGCCCCTCGTGATGATAAGCACCCTTGTCACAAACCCGGATTCGTCGATTGCGGTCTTCCTTTCGATCTTTCCCATGACGAGCCCCATCGTGATGCTCGTCCGCGTCCTCGTCTCAGATCCGCCCGCCTGGCAATTGAGCCTTTGCCTGGCGATTCTCTGTGCCAGCGTCGTGGGCATGGCCTTCCTCGCCGCCAAGATTTTCCGCGTGGGCATCCTCATGACGGGCAAGCGCCCCAGCCTCAAGGAAGTGGCAAGGTGGATCGCCGTCAAAAGTTGAAAATCGGGGTCTGACCCCTGCTTGATGGAAAGCATGATTTGTCGTATTTTTAGATCGAGGCTCGGAGGACAACTTCCGGGCCTACAATAATTTCCGGAGACGCCCCGTGGACGTCCGCGTTCTTCCCAAGCCAGTGAACGCACTCATGGCAACCCGGCTCGTACAGCAGACGACCTTCTGGAGCCGGGTGAAAAAAAATCTTGGCTGGCAGGTGCTGGCCTTCGATATTGAGGCCGACAGCTCATCATCAGGCGACGTGCTCGTGCTCCGCCGCGAGGTGGGAGGAGGCCGAAGCATAGCCTATTCACCCTTCGGACCCGAAAACCTCCCCGACAACGACAGGCGAGGGGAGTATCTCGCGGCGCTTTCCTCCGAGCTCAGGCGCAACCTCGGCCCCCAATGCCTCTTCATGCGCTGGGATCTTCCCTGGATTTCGCCCTACGCGGGCGACGAAGATCGCTATGACAGCCAAGGCTATTGGCTGGGTCCTCCCGAAACGCGCCTTCGCGAACTAAGGATGAACTGGGGCGTGAGCGAGGTGGGGCTGAGGAAATCCCCGAGCGACATACTCCCTCCCGACACTATCCTCGTTGACCTGAGAGGTGACGAAGAAACCCTCATGGCCAGGATGAAGCCCAAAACGCGCTATAACATCAGGCTCGCCTCCCGCAAGGGAGTGACGGTGCGCGAAGGTGGTTCCTCCGACATGGACCTCTGGCAAAAACTCTACCAGTCCACCGCACAGCGGAACAACATTGTTCCCCATGGGGAGCGCTATTTCCACGCCCTCGCGGAGGGAGGAAAATCCGATGCCACGGTGCGTCTCCTCATCGCCGAAAAGGGCTGCTCGCCGCTCGCCGCCATGTTTCTGTCCACCTCTGCCGACAGAGCTACCTACCTCTACGGAGCATCCTCGGGCGAGGACAGAAACCTCATGGCTCCCTATGCCCTGCAGTGGGCTGCCATGGGTCTCGCAAAGCGCGAAGGCTGCGTAAGCTACGACCTCTTTGGCGTCGCGCCACGCCCCGATCCCACCCATCCCCTCTACGGCCTTTTCATGTTCAAAAGCGGCTTTGGCGGCACCATGATCCATCGCCAGGGCGCATGGGACTTTCCTTATGACGAAAAGGCCTACAGCATCTACCTGGCAGGGGAGTCGTCGGGAGGAGCCTTCCATTGCTCCTGACGGGCGCCGTCATCCTGATTTTTCTCACGCTCAGCGCCGCGATATTCCGCCGCTTCAATGTTCCCATGATCATCCTGGCCCTCGCCGTGGGGATATTCTTCGGCAGCGATGTCACCGGCATCATCTACTTTGACGATGCCCTCCTCACCCGACGCCTCGCCGACATAGCCCTTGTCTTCGTCCTCTTCGCCGGGGGCTACAGCATCAAGCGCGCCGATCTCAAGCCCGTCCTCGCCCCGACAATGATGCTCGCCACCCTCGGCGTCCTTATCACCATGATCGTCACCGCCCTCGTGTTCCATCTGGTGAGCGGATGGTCTTTTACGCAATCCCTCCTGGTGGCGACGGTGATCTCCTCAACCGACGCGGCGGCAGTCTTCTCCATCCTGCGCAACCGTAGCCTGCAGCTACGACCTTCGTCGATCACGGAAATCGAGTCGGCTGCCAACGATCCCATGGCCATCATTGCCACAACCCTCATCATCCAGATCGTCGCCGGAGGCGAGATTGAAGCAGGGCGTGTCGCCCTGAGCTTCGTATGGCAGCTTCTGGGCGGCGTCGGCATCGGCCTAGGCGTCGGATGGGCAGGGCTCCTGCTTTTCCGGAAGATAAAGGAAGTGGAGACGGGCTATTATTACCTTCTCCTCATCGGCCTGATTCTTGCAAGCTACGGAGCCGCCGATCTCGTCGGAGCGAGCGGCATGCTGTCGGCATTCTTCGCCGGCTTCCTCATGGGCAATTCGAAGCTGCCGCTGAAATCCTCGCTCTCCTCCTTCACTGCCACACTCTCTTTCGTCGCCAACGCCGGCCTTTTCATCCTTCTCGGCCTCCTCATGTTTCCGCGGAGCATGGGAGCTGTATGGTCGCAGGGGCTTCTTCTCTTTCTCATCCTTTCTTTTGTAGCCCGGCCCGTAGCTGTGTTCTTTTGTACCCTTGGCATGAAGCTGCCCTTCGGCGAGAAAATATTCCTCAGCTGGAGCGGCATCAGAGGTTCCGTCCCTATCGTTCTTGCCACCTATCCCGCCGCCGCAGGGCTCGACCCCGATCACCAGATCTTCAACATAATCTTCCTCGCCGTCACACTCTCCATCCTCGTACAGGGTACGACGATCGGGAAGTTGGCCGATCTTCTGAAGTTGAGCGAACGAGAGAAGCCAAAAAACAAGCAGAAGATGGAGCTTGTCACCGTCCACGACACAAAATATGAGCTTGTGGAGCTCTTCATCGACGGCGACCTCTATAAGGGCGAGTCCACTGTTGCATCGCTCGTGCTTCCGGCCGATGCCACCATCACGATGATATCCCGCAAGGATAAAATCATCGCGCCACGCGGCAACACCATGCTCCATCCAGGGGATATCCTTACGATTCTCGTGGATGAGGGCAGGATAACGGAAGTCACGAATCACGTGCTTTCCAAGTTTGAAAAGCAGTGAGGCATGGCGGAGCAAGCGCTTGACTTCAGGCATGAACGATGACAGAAGTAAACATCCTGCAGCCGTCAGCGTGGAGTTGAATATGAAGATTGTCCATGAATGCGATATACCGGAAAAAGCCGTTCCCGGAAGGTTTTTGCGATGGATAGCCGATTCCGGCAGCCTGCAGCCTGAATTTCTCAGTTCCTGCACAATGCGCGTAATGCCCGGGGAGACGGTTAAGCCCGCGCATTCCCACCCCACAGGTGAAGAGCTGATCTACGTCATCTCGGGCCGGGGCAAGGTTTACGTCGATGGCGAAGTCCAGGATCTTTCGCCCGGCGATGCCGTGCTGTTCACCAAGGGCTGCATCCATATGGTGAGGAACTCGGGAAGCGAAGAGATGAAGGTTATCTGTTTCTTCGCTCCCGCCACCTCGCTCGGCGACTATCGCTTCCATCCGGAAGTATCCTTTCCGGAAAACCAGTAAATTCGCATCGAGGAGAAGAGGGTCATGGACAATCCGCTCAAGCATTTTCATGTCGACAGGAGCGCAGTGCGGTTCATCGGAGAAAATCTTCAGAGACCGGAATGCATTCTCGCCGAGCCCGATGGCAGCCTATGGTCAGCCGACGCCCATGGCGGCGTGGTGCACATTTTGCCTGATGGAAGCCAGCAGCTTGTCGCGCAGAAGCGTTCGGCGAATTTTTCCGATACGCTCGACGAAGCTGACCGGTTCACGAAGGGAACTTTGCCCAATGGCCTCGCCTTCGCCTCGAACGGCGATATCCTCATCTCGAATTTCGGCACCGATTGCCTGGAAGTGATGACACGGACGGGCGAGACCCGACTTCTCATGGATTCCATCGAAGGCCGGCCCATCGGCAAGGTGAATTTCGTGCTCAGGGATTCCCGGGACCGGCTATGGATCACGGTCACGACAAAGGTGAAAAACTGGATAGATGCCCTCGTCCCCGACCTGGATGACGGTTACATCATACGACTGGATGAGCGAGGCGCCCGCATCGTCGCCGACGGTCTTCACTTCACGAACGAGGTGCGGTTCGATGCCCGCGAGGAATTTCTCTACGTGGTCGAGACGACGGGGGGAAGGATCCTCCGGTTCCGCGTCGACGCCAATGGCGACCTCGGGGGCCGTGAAATCTATGGTCCTTCCCATCTGGGGCGAGGGGCCTATCCCGACGGCATCGCCTTCGATGCATTCGGCAACCTCTGGGGGACAATGGTCTACTCGGACAAGCTTTTCGCCATCACGCCCGAAGGGGAGCTTCTGATACTTCTGGATGAGGGCGACGAGGAAAAGGTAAGGCGCCTGGACGAAGCCTTCTACGCGAAGAGGGTCACGCCGGAAATCCTCTTCGAGACGGGAAGAGGCATGGCGCCCTGGATGGCGAGCGTCACCTTCGGCGGACCGGATCTCGGCACCGTGTACATCGGATCCCTGAAGGAGACGAGCATTCCCTATTTCCGCTCTCCGGTGCCCGGCCTTCCCATGGTCCACTGGAAGCATTGATGTTAAGCCAAGGAGATTTCCCATGTCAGACCCTATGATGAAGGCGGTACGCCTCAACAAACCCAACGATCTTGAATACTGCGACATCGCCATCCCCCGGCCCGATCCCGGCGAGGTACTGGCCCGCGTGGAGTCGGTGGCGATATGTGGCACGGACCCCCACATCTTCGCCGGGGATTTTCCCGGATTCTGGCCCAAGGCTTTTCCCCTCATCCCGGGCCACGAGTGGTCCGGTGTCGTCATCGGTGCAGGCAGCACTGCCGAGAAGCTGGGATGGAAGGAAGGCGACAGGATCTGCGGCATCAGCCACGTGGGCTGCGGTCAATGTTCCATGTGTCTCTCGGGGCGTTACAACCTCTGCCTCAACTACGGCAGGGAGGAAATGGGACACCGGCAGTATGGCCACTATTCCCAGGGCGCCTACGCCCAGTACATGGCAGCTTCGGTGAAGAGCATCGCCCGCATCCCGGACGACATGAGCTTCGATGTCGCCGCATGCATGGACCCCTTCAGCATCGCCCTCCATATGGTGCGGCGCTCGAGGCTGGAGCCAGGCGATTCGGTCCTGGTGAACGGCACAGGCGCCCAGGGCCTCATGAGCATCATGATTGCCCGCGCCATGGGCGCCGGGAAAATTTTCGCGAGCGGCTCAGGTTTTCGCCTGGAAGTGGCGAAGCGCCTTGGCGCACTACCCATCGACTACAGGAAGGAAGATGTGGTCTCCCGGGTGCGCGAGCTCAGCTCAGGCATGGGGGCAAAGCGGGTCCTCGAGTGCGCCGGCACGGCGGAAGGCATCCAACAGGCATGCGCATGCGTCGCCAAGGGCGGCTCGATCTCGATGGTTAGCCTGCCCTCGGGCGATGTGCCTATACCCATACGCCGCCTCGTGCTCGACGAGATCGACGTCTACGGCAACAGGGCCAACCCGAACCCCCTCGAGCCGGCAATCGCCATGGTCCGCGAAAACAACCTCGATCTCGCCGGGCTTATCACCCATACCTTCCCGCTCGCCCAGTTCGCGAAGGCATTGGATATATTCGTCAACCGGAAGGAGAACTCCCTCAAGGTTGTCCTGAAGCCGGGAAAGGAGAGCATATGATGAAAGACCTGCGCGACTTTCTCGAGGCCTTGTCGGGCAATGAAAAGGAATATCTGGTATCCGGGGCCTCAGTGAGCCCGGACAAGGAGATAACGAGGATTGTCTACTTCCTCCAGCACCGCAACGAAAATCCAGCGATTCGATTCGACAAGGTAGACGGCTCCTCCATGCCCCTGGTAACGAACCTCCTGGGCAGCAGGGGCAGGCTGGCGCTGGCCCTTGGCTGCGAGGAGGCTGACCTGGACCGGACCTACAGGACCAGGGAGAAGAACCGGATCCTCCCCATTCTCGTCGGATCGGGTTCCATCCAGGAAGTCGAGGTAAACGGCGCCGAAATCGACATAACAAGGCTGCCTGTCGTCACCCACAACCAGGGCGATGCGGGGCCTTACATCACGGCCGGCATGATGACGGTCAAGGATCCCGACACAGGCATCAGGAATACCGGCATCTACAGGCTCATGGTCAAGGACGGAAGACATACAGGGATACATCTTGCGGAAACGGGCCATGCCTACATGATTTTCAGGAAATATATCGAACGAAAACAGGACATGCCAGTGGCGATCACGATCGGAGCGCATCCCGCGCTCTACCTGGGATCCCTGAGCCTCGCGCCTTTCGGCGTGGATGAGTTTGAGGTGATGGGAGGCTTGCTCTCCCAGCCACTGGAGCTTGTAAAATGCAGGACCGTCGACCTTGAAGTGCCCGCCAACGGAGAAATCTGCCTGGAAGGGCATATTTCCTGGAACCTGAGGGAAACTGAGGGGCCTGTCGGGGAGTGGCAGAGCGTCTACAGCCAGCAGCATTCCTACCCCGTGCTCACCATCGATCATATGAGCACGAGAAAGGACCCTATCTACATGGACGTGTGTTCAGGGGCTGCCGAACATCTCCTCATGGGCGGATTGCCCAAGCTCAGCAGAATATTCGAGAGCGTCAGGCAAGGCTGCTCCGGAGTGAAGGATGTCTATATGCCTCTGGGGGGCTTCTGCCGCAATCTCTGCTATGTGTCGATGAAAAAAAATCTGGAAGGGGAACCCGCAACCGCGGCGGCAGCGGTTTTTGCCGCCGATTTCTTCGTCCGCCATGTGGTGGTGGTCGATGAGGATGTGGATATACATTCCGACACGGAAGTCCTCCAGGCCCTCCATCTCAACATGGTGCCCGGCAGGTGTTTCATCATGCCCTACGCGAAGGGGGATCCCACGGATCCGACCAGCAGGGAAGGCGTCGTTGCAAAAATCGGCATCGATGCCACGCGACCTGTCGGCAAGAAGCTCGACAGGATCAACTGGAAAGAAGGCTTCGACCAGGTCGATCTTGGGAAGATTTTCCCTGAAAAGGAATGTGGTAGGATGACTTGACAACTCTCCGTGGCCACATTATAAATATTTTAGTATCCCAAGGAGGTCACGCGTGAAAAAATTTATCATGGTACTGGTTGTCCTGGCTCTCATTGCCGCTCCGGCATTCGGCCAGAAGAAAGTTGAGCTGCTCATGGGCACCGCGAGCATGGGCGGCGCCTTTTATCCGGTCGGACAGGGTATCGCCAACCTGGTGACCAAGTATTCCGGAACGTATTCCATGGTTCCCGTCGTCACGGGCGGCGCGGTGGAGAATCCGAGACTCATCGATTCCGGCGACGTCGACTTCGCGATCACGAACGCGAATATCGCCTTCTTCGGCTATTCCGGAACCGCTCCCTACACCAAGAAGCTCGACATGGCCTCCGTGGCCAATCTTTATCCGAGCGTGTTGCACATGGCCGTTCTCGCCAACTCCTCCATCAATGACTTTGGCGATCTCAAGGGCAAGCGCGTCGCCGTCGGACCGGCAGGGGGCGGAACCCTCGACATTCTCAAGGTGCTTCTCGAGGAATACGGCATGACCATAAAAGACATAACGCCCAGCTACCTCGCCTATGGCGACGGCTTCAGCGAAATGTCCGATGGTAACGTAGACGCTGCCTTTGCGCTCTCAGGGTATCCGGCAGCCGCCGTCATGCAGACCGTGGCCACCAAGATGATCAAATTTGTCGAGGTTGCGCCTGCGAAGCTTGCATCCATCATCAAGAAGTATCCCTACTACACCGACATCACCATCGCGAAGGAAATCTACAAGACGCAAAAAGACTCGGTGCTCGTCGGCGTGCAGAATGTTCTGATAGCGAAAAAAAGCCTTTCTGCCGACCTTGTCTACACGGTCACGAAAACCCTGTTCGAGAATCTGCCCGAGTTTGCCGCCGCCAACGCCAACGCCAAGCAGATCGACGTGAAGAAGGCAGCTCAGGTGCCGACACCGCTCCATCCCGGTGCCGAAAAGTATTTCGCGGGTAAATAGCGAGCCTGAATCAGTGTTCTTCGAAGAGAGGCTAGTGGGGCTGCAATAATCTCCGCTGGTCTTTCTTTCTACAATAACCCATGGCGGAAGCCTGAGCCGAGCCCGGCTTCCGTGCCTTTCTTCAATCCCATTCAGGAGCTTTCCATGCAAGAAGTATCTGGATTCAAGAAGACATTGAGTACCGTGATCGCGGCGCTCTGCGTCGTCATTGGCGCCTTTCATATTCTCAATGTTTCTGGGCTGATCGTCTTTTCGACCATGGTCGTGAGGATAATCCATATATCCTTCATGATGACGATCGCTTTCCTCACTTTCCCCCTGACAAAAAAGACCTCCGGAACATCCTTCGACTATGGGCTGCGGCTCCTCATGTCAGCCCTGACGATAGCCGGAAGTCTTTACATGCTCCTGCGCTGGGAAGATATCGCCAATACGGGCGGCATGACCTCATATACCGATGCCATCGTGGGACTCGTGATGATTCTCGTGGTGCTGGAGGCGACGCGCCGAAGCGTCGGCCTGGCCCTTGCCATCATATCTGTCGTATTCCTGGCATACCCCTTCGTCGGTCCCTATCTGCCGGGAATGCTGCATACGCGCACAATCAGCATCCAGCGAATTTTCACCTTCCTCTTCACGACGAGCGAAGGCATCTATGGCATACCCATAGGCGTTTCGGCCACCTACATCGTCCTTTTCTGCATCTACGGCGCCTTCCTCAGCGAATTCGGGGCCGGCGACTTCTTCTACGCGGTGGCGAAAAAAGCGACCAAGGGTCTCATCGCCGCTTCGGCCAAGACGGCGGTCATATTCAGCACCCTCATCGGCATGATCTCCGGATCGGCCGCGGGCAACGTGGCGGTGGCTGGTGTCTTCACCATTCCCTGGATGAAGAAGGAAGGCTACAAGGACTACGAAGCCGGCGCAATCGAGGCCCTGGTATCCACAGGCGGGCAGATAATGCCTCCCGTCATGGGAGCTGCCGCCTTCATCATGGCCGAGATTCTCGGGCTCCCCTATACCAACATCATGAAGGCGGCCATCATTCCCGCTCTTCTCTTCTTTGCTTCGACCTTCATCATCGTCCATCTTCTGGCCAAGAAATCCGGGATGAACAGCAAGAATGTCGAGGAAGATGCCAGCCCGCAGAAAGTGAGCCTTCTCGAGGGCGGGGTACACTTCCTCATCCCCTTCGTCACGCTGCTCGTGATGATGTTCATGAACTTTTCGCCCTTCAAGGCCGCATACTGGTCCATACTCACGCTGTTAGCGGTCAATATCGTCTGGAACAGGAAAATCAACAGGAAATTCTTTCAGAAAATAATCAACGCCCTCAAGGATGGAGCGAAGTCCACCGTCTCCCTCGCGATAGCCTGCGCGGCTGCCGGCATCATATCCGGCGTGCTTTCGGTGACGGGACTCGGATCCAAGCTTTCGTCGATGATCGTGGCCCTGTCGATGGGCGTACCCTTCCTGGCACTGCTCTTCACCGCTATCG